>CAZMUW010000087.1:0-6450 GCA_964569645.1 uncultured Desulfobacteraceae bacterium
GATAACGCTCTCGGAGTAATGAGGGACGGGAGGCGTAATCCGCAAACACGTCGGTTTTCAGCAAATCAATTATGACTGAGTCGGCAAAATGCCTATTAATCCAATAAGTCTTGCCGGTTTTGCGGGGTCCCCAAAGAAAAGCCGAACGGTTAGCCGGCAAACTCAAATCTAATATCCTGTCCTTAATTTATTTCATGGAGAGGAATTATTATCTAGATAATTTGCCCTTTCAAGTAAAATTTTAACCAGGAAAGTGGGTCCTTAAAAATAAGAAAATCGGTAAACGATGGGGTCAGATCTTAAATATTACTAAGTCACTTAAAAACATCCCATTTTTATTGACATAATCATATTTTTGAATATGCTTTCAACAAGCTAAATATATTCTCATCAACCCATTATCCATGTTCAGGCAGAAATGCATACCTGGTTGATACGAAATACCGGGAGAGTCGATGAGCCCAGCAGATATTGTTCAAAAATTATGGAATTAATGAAATGTGCTGCGTGACGATGTGATGAGTTATGGCGATTATGCGGAGCAGCTTAAACTAATGAAGAAGTCAGGGTGTTGTAAGGATTAGCAGATCCCCATGGTTAACAGGTCAAAACAAATTCTCAAAACGGTATTCGGCTATGATGACTTCAGGCCCTTACAGGCAGATATTATAGAAAACGTCTTGAAGAAGAACGATACCTTGGTCATCATGCCAACAGGCGGCGGAAAGTCGTTGTGTTACCAGATACCCGCCCTGATCTTTTCAGGGCTGACAATCGTTGTTTCCCCCCTGATCTCATTGATGAAGGATCAGGTAGAACAATTAGTGCAAATGGGCGCTCCTGCCACGGTCCTCAACAGCTCCTTAACGCCTGAGCAATACCGGCGCAATGTGCAGGAGGTAAAAGGGGGAGCAATCAAATTGCTCTATATGGCGCCGGAGACCCTGTTAAGGCCCAACATGCTGGCCATGCTCTCTTCACTGCCGGTCGATTGCCTCACCATTGACGAAGCCCACTGTATTTCGGAGTGGGGTCACGATTTCCGTCCTGAATACCGGCAACTTGTTGCAGTCAGAGACCGTTTCACGAATGCAGTATGTATTGCATTTACGGCCACTGCAACGCCGAGGGTGAGGGAAGACATCAAGACCAGCCTCGGATTTAAGGTCTCCAGCGAATTTGTCGCCAGCTTTAACAGAGAGAACCTCTTTATAAAGGTGGTTTCCAAATACAATCCTTTTGAACAAACCGTTGAATTTATCGAAGAATTTCCGGGACAATCCGGAATTATCTACTGCTTCACACGGCGTCAGGTGGATGATCTTTATGATGCCCTGAAAAGCAAGGGTTATTCAGTCCGGCCCTATCATGCAGGCCTGTCCGAAAGGGATCGGGCCCAGAATCAGGAGCTTTTTATCAGAGATAATGTGCAAATCATGGTTGCGACAATTGCCTTTGGCATGGGGATTGACAAACCGAATGTACGCTTTGTAGTGCACTACGATCTGCCCAAGAATATGGAAAGCTATTATCAGGAAATCGGCCGGGCCGGGCGTGATGGCCTTCCGGCCCACTGCCTGTTGCTGTTCAGCTACGGGGATATTCAGAAAATCAAGCATTTCATAAACAAGAAAGAGGAACATGAGCAGCGGATGGCGAATATTCATCTAAGCGCATTTTTGAGGCTCATAGAAACCGAAGTATGTCGCCGCATTCCCCTTTTGAGCTATTTCGGAGAGGAGTATTCTGGAGAGAATTGCGGTATGTGCGACAACTGCCTGACTGAAGAAAAGGATCTAAAGGATATTACCGTTGCCGCACAGAAATTTTTGTCTTGTGCAAAGCGGACCGAAGAGAGGTTTGGCGCGGGCCACATTATTGATGTGTTGCGCGGATCAAAGGCCAAAAAAGTGCTGAAGTTCCGGCATCAACACCTGTCAACCTATGGGATCGGCCAGGATCTTTCAAAAAGACAATGGTTCCATCTCTCAAGGCAGTTTATCCAGAAAGGCCTCATGGCTCAGGACATGGAATTTGGGAGCCTGAAGCTCACAGAGAAGGCATGGGATGTTCTCGGGGGAAAAGAAAATGTCTTTGGCCGGATGGAAGAAGAGAGAGTTGGCGAAACCTCAGAAGAAGAAGGCCTTAAGGATTATGACCGGGATCTGTTTGAGATCTTACGAAAGAAACGAAAGCTCTTAGCTGACAGTTCAGGGGTCCCTCCATATGTCATTTTTTCCGATAAGACCCTGATTGAAATGGCGACCTTTTTCCCCCAGACTATGAACAGCATGCTGGATATTCATGGCATTGGGGCGGTAAAGCATGAAAAGTACGGTCCGGTTTTTTTGAATATCATTCAAGAACATTGTAGGGCCCATCAAATTGAGGAGCGTGCTAAACTGATTGGGAAAAAGCAGGCAGGTATTGCCGGGTCAATTGGTAAAAAGAGACATGTGGTCATTGGAGAGAACTTCAACTCCGGTCAACCTATCACCAGAATAATGGATGATTTCGGTATCAAGCGGGATACGGTCGTGAATCATTTGTTCAGGTATTTACAAGAAGGAAATAGCCTCAGATCAGATGAGCTGCTAACTCTTACGACAATTCCTCCTGAAGAAACGGACGATATTCTCCGCAAGTTCGAGCAGTTCGGAACAGAGTTCTTGAAGCCTGTATTTGATGCACTTGGTGGGGAGATAGATTATGAAGAACTGAAAATTCTTCGCCTCTATTACTTAGCCAGTAGAGATATCACTGAAAAGACCAATGCGAGTGCCCTACCCCACAAGCCCCTTTTTAAAGAAATCGTTTGCCTGGCTAACTCCCGGAAGTATTCGGGCCGCTGTATCGCCGGCAAGGAACTCTCCGGAAATCATATCGGCGAATGGGTCAGACCGGTGAGCAATTGTGAAACCGGTGAGCTCTCAGTAAAGGAGACAAGCTACAGAAACGGGAAGGCACCCGAATTGTTAGACATTATAGCTATCCCGCTGGCGAAGCATAACCCCTATTCCTATCAAACGGAAAACTACCTTGTAAATGAGGGGACCTGGGTCAGGAAGCGGCAATTCCCTCTCCCGGACCTGTCAAAATTATGCGACCATGTGGATTCTCTATGGATAAATGGATACAATAGCTACAACGGGTTAAATGACAGAATGCCCGAGGAGCTGGTAAGGAAAGGGCTTAGGTCATCCCTTGTTTTCATCAGGCCTGAAAAGGCTTGCATCACCGTCGAGGAAGGTCAAAATCTGCTAAAAAGGGTGCGCTCAAGGTTCTATTTCGCCGGGGAAGAATATTGGTTTCCCGTTACCGATCCCTTGATTGAAAACAGGTATTTCAATCAAAATGTAGGACAATACCGTATTAATAAGAGAGACCTGTATTTCACTATCAGCATTGGAGAACCCTATGAGGGGTACTGCTATAAGCTCGTGGCCGGGATCATCAATCTCTTGTGAACGGAAAATCCATATGGGTGAAATATACACAATTGGTCACTCGATCCACACAATTGACAGATTCATGGGGTTACTCCTGATGCATGAGATTAGTGCAGTATGTGACGTCCGCTCGGATCCATACAGCAAATTCAACCCGCAATTCAACCGCGAAGTCCTGCAAGAGGAATTAAAGAGCAACGGTATCTCTTATGTCTATCTCGGAAAAGAGCTGGGGCCGATAAGTGATGATCCCCAGTGTTATGTGAACGGCAAAGTCCGGTACGATCGCCTTGCAAAAACAGGTCTTTTCCGGGAAGGACTCGGAAGATTGAGACAGGGCATGGAGTCTTATCGCATCGCCTTGATGTGTGCAGAAAAAGACCCCATTATGTGTCACAGGACAATCCTGGTTTGCAGACACCTCCGAGCCGATAACACAAAGATACGACACATCCTGGAAGATGGTTCCATAGAGGGAAACCCAGAGTCAATGACAAGGTTGAGGCGAGTGCTGAAGCTGCAAGAGGCAGACCTGTTCACCACGCATGAAGAGATGATCGAGCGCGCTTACGATATTCAGGGCGAAAAGATAGCCCATGTCCGGAAGGGTGAGGAGAAACCAGTGGAAAACGGGGAGGGAGAATTATGAGCGAAATAAGGCTCTTTACCATAGGGTTCACAAAGAAGACGGCCGAAGCGTTTTTCACAAAACTGTCAAAGGCCGGTGTCAAACGAGTGATAGATATACGCCTCAACAATGTATCACAGCTTGCCGGCTTTGCGAAAAGAGACGATCTATATTACTTCTTAAAAACCATATGCAACATCGATTATATACATAAACCTGAGCTCGCCCCTACCAGGGATATTCTGGAGGAGTACAAGAAGAACAAGGGAGACTGGTCAGCTTATGAAAAAGGGTTCCTGGCCTTGTTGGCGGAGAGAAAACCGGAGGAAACCATTTCCAGGGATGTGTTTGATGGCGGGTGCCTGCTTTGCAGTGAAGATAAACCCGACAACTGCCATCGCCGACTTGTGGCTGAATACTTGAGTGAAAAGTGGGGAAATATGGAGATCATACATCTATGATATAACTAATGTTGAATAGGGTCGGACCAAGTCAAGGCCTTGTGCTGATATGGCCCTTCAGATGCATGGAGGGTACGGTTATCTGGCAGAATATAAGGTCCAGAGGCTCTATAGGGACGTCAAGATCACAGAGATTTATGAGGGGACAACGGAGATCGAAAAGATCATAATGGCCAGGAATCTGCTGGCTTAAAAGGAAAGAGGGAACTTAGGGGCTTCGCCCCAATTGGAATGTTGGAATGTTGGAATAATGGGCACAATTGTTATTCGTTAATCGTTACTTGTTATTCGAATAACTAATAACGAATAACTAATAACGAAAACGCATGGCACAAAATCGAATGCTGCTAAAAGCGCCATGATTTCAATAAGTTGTAAAATTTCCGAGACGTTTTTATTGAGCATGTTCTTTAGGGTAAAAGCAAGGAAAGGAGGAAAAAATGGATTTTAGCTTATCAGGTGAAAGTAAAATGATGGTAAAGTCAGCTCGGGACTTTGCCGAGCAGGTAATCGAGCCAATTGTTGCCAGGACAGAGGAAGACGATGCGCTTCCGGATGATATCCTGCAAAAGTTTGCCAAGGCAAGAATGCTGGGCATGATGGTTCCAAAGGAATATGGTGGCATTGGGTCAAGTGCCCTCAATACTATCTTAATTATCGAAGAGCTGGCAAAAACAGGGTCGGCAGCTTTGTATGCAATGGCTATGAACAATACTGTTGCCGAAACCATCTATTATTGGGGTTCAGAGGATCTAAGGAAAAGATTTATCCCTCCTCTGTGCGATGGATCAAGTTATGCAGCTATGGCATTTACTGAACCAGGCACCGGGTCAGATCCAAAGGCGATTACGGCTACTGCTAAACCAGATGGAGATTATTATGTAGTAAATGGAACAAAGAGATTCATTACCCAGGGTCATAGGAGAGGATTCGGTGTCTTTTATGCAAAGGATGAAACGGAGAGAGTTACAGCACTTATTGTAGATAAAAGTTCTGAGGGTTATACCTGGTCTAAGCCATGGTCCCTGATGGGTCTTGCCGGCCAAGGACTGGTAGATGTTTTTCTAAAGGATGTAAAGGTACCAAAAGAAAATGTTCTGGGTGAAAAAGGCAAAGGCTTTCCCATATTACTCAGGTGGATTGCCGGCGAGAGGGTTGAGCAGATGGCTTTTATGGTCGGCATGGGTCAGGAATGCCTTGATGAGTCACTGAAGTATGCCAGAGAAAGAATGGTCAGAGGTAGGCCAGTGACTGCTATGCAGGGATTTCAGTGGATGCTGGCCGAGATGCACGCATCAGTTGAGGCTTGCAGATGGTGGACCTACAGGGTAGCCTCCAAGCAGGATGAAGGTGGTGATATCGAGGTAGATTCAGCTGCACTAAAGCTTTTTATTGTCCCTACTATCCAGGAAGTTGCCAGAAAGGCTTTACAGATCCATGGCTCTTATGGCTACTGCAAGGACTACAAGATAGAAAGACTCTACAGAGCTATTGCCCATGCAGGTGTCACCGCGTCAAGCACTGAGCTTCAAAAAACAATCGTTGGTTCCGCTTTAGCCCGTTCGTAAGGAGCCTAAAGAAAAGAAATAGCAATTCAACGCAAAGACGCTGAGGGCGCAGAGAAGAAAGATTTTTCCCTTGCCGTTGAGAGGCCGCCAAGGGAAAAGCTTGCCTTTGAATTTTAATATGATCATTATGCGAGATAGTATAGTTTGAATTGTAAATGAGTTAGAGAGTTAGTCCCGCAGGGCTGGGTCTTTTTGCTTTCCCCCCTCTCAGGGGAAAGCAAAAAATAACTAAACCTTTGCGCTCTCTGCGTCTCTGCGGTGAAAATAAACGTCTCGGAAATTCTACAATTTATTGAAATAACAGTATTTTTAATGGAACATGTTTCATGTAGTCCAGATGGAAT
>CAZMUW010000088.1:0-6432 GCA_964569645.1 uncultured Desulfobacteraceae bacterium
TTGATATTATTGTCATTTCTTTACCACTCAACCACTCAACTATTTTCTACTTAACAAAGTCTGCTTTAGCTCACTTTAGGCACTTAACTTTAGGCACTTTGATTTGAGGTAGATTATGTCTGACAAGAAGATTGGCTCTATCCTGATCGCAGGTGGAGGGATTGCCGGTATGCAGGCAGCCCTCGATCTGGCCAATTCAGGTTATTATGTGTACCTGGTGGAGAAGAGCGCGGCCATTGGAGGGGTTATGTCTCAGCTCGATAAGACATTTCCCACCAATGATTGTACCATGTGAATTATCTCACCAAAACTGGTCGAGGTCGGCCGGCATCTCAATATAGAAATCATCACATATGCTGATATTGAATCCATCAAAGGCACTGAAGGTAACTTTAAAGTAAAAATCAAGAAACGTGCGCGCAGTGTCAACACCGACATTTGCACTGGCTGCGGCAGTTGCATTGAAAGCTGTCCGGTGACGAATCTAACAGTATCCATTAGCCAAGTATGATCGGATCAATATCCATCTTACGGTATTCTGGTAAGGTTATAGATAGTTGAATAACTTGGATCCGCTTAATCATGATACACGTTTAGAAGAGGGCATGAAGAGAATGAATCATACAGTTGAGATTGATTGGCAGCAAATAGAGAGCATTATTGAAAGGTATAACAGAGATCATGAGGCGCTGCTGATGATAATGCAAGATATAAGCGGTCTCTACAATTACCTTCCTCCAGAGGTGGTTCCTCTTTTGGTGGAGAGATTAGGTGTGAAGGGAAGTTTGATTTACAGCGTGGCCACATTCTATAAGAGCATAAGCCTGGAACCTCGGGGAAAACACATTATCAGTGTTTGTACTGGTACTGCTTGCCATGTACGAGGAGCAGATAAAATTATGGACGCATTGCAGGAAGAACTTCATATCAATGAGGGACAAACAACTGATGATCTCCTCTTTACATTGCAAGCCGTTCGCTGCATAGGATGTTGTGCCTCAGGGCCTGTTATTATGGTAAACAAGGAAGCTCACGGCGGTCTTGATCGCTCCAGTGTGGTAAAAATTATTGAACAATACAGAGAGAATGCATCTTGATGATGACATAGGGCAACGGGGATTGTACGAGACATGGTAAAATTAGAGACCAGGGAAGCCTTGAAAAAGCTCAGAGAATCGACCCAAGACGAGCACCAGGGCATTAAGAAGAAGTCAGTCTCTCTTTGCTCGGGCTCGGGTTGTGCTGCCTATGGAACAGCGAAAGTTCATCAGGCGCTACTCGATGAACTGGCTCAGCAAAATATGCAGAGCGATGTGGAGGTAAAACTAACGGGATGTCACGGTTTTTGCGAGAAAGGACCGATTCTGGTCATCTATCCAGAATGCATATTTTATCCCCAGGTAAAGGAGGGACACATCCCGGAAATAGTTGAGAAAACCATTAAAAATGGGGAAGTAGTTAATTCTCTGATCTTTAAGGATCCTTCGACAAAAAAGAAAATTATCCACGAACATGATATTCCTTTCTACAAATTACAGCAGAGAATTATCTTCGGTAACAATGGTATGATTGATCCAACCAGTATTGAAGATTACCTGGCGGTGGGGGGTTATATTGCCCTGGAAAAAGCCCTCTTCGATATGACTCCTGAAGAAATCATCGATCAAGTAAGACAATCAGGTTTGAGAGGTCGTGGCGGCGGAGGATTTCCCACCGGAACAAAATGGGAGACCTGCCGCAGGCATGAAGGTAAAAGATATGTCATTTGCAATGCAGATGAAGGAGATCCTGGTGCCTACATGGATCGAAGTCTTTTAGAAGGTAATCCCCATAGTGTCCTGGAAGGTATGATTATTGGGGCCATTGCTATTGGCTCTCATGAGGGATATGTCTATGTCCGTCACGAGTACCCGTTGGCGGTAAAAAACCTGATAATTGCCTTGGAAAAGGCAGAGGAAATAGGGCTATTGGGTAAGAATATCCTTGGCTCCGGCTTTAATTTCGACGTTCGTATTAGCCGTGGAGGAGGAGCGTTTGTGTGCGGCGAGTCCACTGCTTTGATGGTATCCTTAGAAGGTAGGTCGGGACGACCAAGAGCAAAGTACATACACACGGTGGAAAAGGGTTTTCGACAAAGCCCCTCAAATCTAAACAATGTTGAGACCTGGGCAAATGTGCCGGTGATTATCAATAAAGGTGCGGAGTGGTATGCCTCTATTGGCACGGAGAGAAGCAAAGGGACAAAAATATTTTCTCTGGTAGGCAAGGTTGCCAATACAGGGCTGGTAGAAGTACCCATGGGGACCAGTTTGCGCACCATAATTCATAAGATTGGAGGAGGCATTCCGAAAAAGAAAAAATTCAAGGCTGTCCAAACCGGGGGTCCTTCAGGAGGATGTATTCCTGAAAGGTTTTTGGACCTGGGAGTGGATTTTGATGAACTAACAGAGGTAGGTTCCATGATGGGTTCTGGCGGTATGATTGTTATGGATCAAGACACCTGCATGGTGGATGTGGCCCGTTATTTTCTGGACTTCCTCAATGAGGAATCCTGCGGTCAATGCACCCCATGCCGGGAAGGGATCAAGCAGATGTTGGAGATTCTCACTGATATTTGCCAGGGGCACGGCAGGGGAGGGGATATCGAACTCCTTGAAGAGCTGGGTACGATGATCCGGAGATTTTCTCTCTGCGGACTGGGGACTTCAGCCCCCAATCCGGTGCTGACGACCATCCTCTATTTCCGTGGTGAATACGAGGCCCATATTAAGGATAAAAGATGTCCGGCAGGGGTCTGCAAGGCCCTCTTCCACTACGAGATTGATGAAGAAGCATGCAATGGCTGCCACCTGTGCGCGCTCAAATGCCCGCAGGAGGCAATAACTGGCGAAAAGAAGAAACCTCACCAGTTAGATCAGGATAGGTGTACCAAGTGTGGCATCTGTTACGATGCCTGTAAGTTTGATGCTATCGGTGTTAAGTAAAAATACGGACCCGAAGGACCCGGCAGAGCCCTCTGTCTCTGACCTGGCTCTCCGAGCCGTAGGATCTACGAGCCGGAGGCCCTGAGGACCAGGTTTTCCATGTTAGAATAAATAATGCTCAAGGGTGCTATAGATGATCACCTTCAAGCTAAACAGTAAAGAAGTCCAGGGAGAAGAAGGACAATATATCCTCCAGGTTGCTGAAAGATATGGGGTTGAGATTCCCACCTTATGCTCCCATAAGGCACTTGAGCCAGCCGGAATGTGCCGTCTCTGTACTGTAGAGTTGTATGATGGACGTAGAACCCGTTTTGTCACGGCATGCAACTACCCGGTATGGGAAGGGATGGAGGTCTATACGGACACCGAGGCGGTTCACCAAGGCCGTAAGCTCAACGTTGAATTGCTGCTCGCCCGTTGCCCAAATGTGCCTGTTGTCAAGGAATTGGCGGCAACATATGGGATCAAAGAGCCGCGCTTCAAGAAAGAGGATAATGATTGTATCCTGTGCGGGCTTTGCACTCGTATGTGCGAAAGGGTAGGGAACAGTGCCATCAGCCTGAGCGGGCGGGGTGTGGATATCAAAGTAGATACCCCATTTCATATCCAGACCGATGTATGTATGGCCTGTGGAGCATGTGTCTCTGTTTGCCCAACCGGACATATCAAGCTTGAAGATATTACCAGGCATGCCATTCAGCCCATCCCTTCCGAATATGACAGGGGTCTCGCGGGCCGAAAACCCATCTATGTACCATATGCCCAGGCTGTACCTAATACGCCGGCCATCGACAGGACCACATGCTTACACTTTAAGACCGGCAGGTGTCAGGTATGTACAGAGTTCTGTGGTGTTGGGGCCATTGACTTCTCTCAACAAGATGAAACTGTCGAGCTAAACGTTGGCTCGATCATTCTCACCCCTGGTTTTGACTGCTTTGATCCTTCCGGATACACCCACTACCGGTATGCCAAACATCCCAATGTGGTTACCGCAATAGAATTTGAAAGGATCCTCTCTGCTTCCGGACCTTATCAGGGTAATCTCTTACGCCCTTCTGATAAAAAGGAACCAAAAAAGATTGCATGGATACAGTGTGTCGGCTCAAGGGATATACATCACTGTGACCACAGCTACTGTTCTTCTGTATGCTGCATGTATGCCATTAAAGAGGCAGTTATTGCAAAGGAGCACAGCCATGATAAGGTCGACTGTGCTATCTTTTATATGGATATGAGAACATACGGTAAAGACTTTGAGAGATACTATAATCGGGCAGCCGAAGAGGGTATCAGGTTCATCAGATCAAGAATACCCACTGTAGAGGAGATTCCGGGAACAGATGATCTGGAGGTGACCTATACAGATGAGGCCGGTCACCTTATTGATGAACAATTCGATCTTGTTGTTCTTTCTATTGGTATGGAGATATCCACAGAGACGATTGAGATGGCACATAAAGCAGGATTAAAACTAAATCCTGACTCATTTGCTGAATCCACCTTCTTTAGTCCGGTAAGTACCTCAAGACCGGGTATTTATGTCTCCGGTTGTTTTCACTCCCCCAAAGATATACCCTCATCTGTCACCGATGCAAGTGCAGCTGCAGCAAAAGCAGGCGCCCTTCTATCAGATGCCCGGTTCACCCGTACCAGGAAAAAGGAGATCCCGGAAGAGATAGACCTAAAGGGTGAGAGACCACGGATAGGGGTATTTGTATGCCGGTGTGGCATCAATATAGCAGGTGTAGTAGATGTCCCATCCGTTGCCCGGTACGCAAAAACCCTGCCCTTTGTTCACTATGTTGATGAGAACCTCTTTTCCTGCTCCCAGGACACCCAGGAAAATATCACTAAGGCAGTAGAGGAGCATAAGTTAAACAGGGTCGTTGTTGCCTCCTGCACACCCCAGACCCATGAGCCCCTGTTTCAGGAGACCGTCAGAAATGCAGGTATCAACAAATACCTCTTTGAGATGGCAAACATCAGAAATCAGTGCTCCTGGGTCCATGCTGGCCATCCTCATGAGGCAACTGAAAAGGCAAAGGAGCTGGTGAGGATGGCTACCATAAAGGTGGCCTTGCTTGAGCCATTAGAAGAAATTGAGCTGGAGATAGATCAGACCGCCCTTGTTATCGGTGGCGGGATAGCAGGGATGACTGCGGCAAAGAACCTGGCAGAGCAAGGCTATAGGAGCTATCTCATTGAGAAATCCGATAGATTAGGGGGAAATGCCCTGAATCTCTATCAGACATGGAAGGGGGAGGATATCCAGGAAAACGTAAAAGGCCTTATTGCCGATATCCAATCAGATGAGAGGATTGAGACCTTTCTTAAAGCAGAGATCAAAGAGGTGGATGGATTTGTAGGAAACTTTACCACCACCATCATCGCTGATGGAGAAGAGAAGACAGTCACCCACGGGGTTACCATTATTGCAACAGGGGCGAGTGAGTTAACGCCCGATGAGTATATCTATGGTAAAGATCCACGGGTAGTGACCTCCTTAGAGCTGGATGAGTTATTTAAAGAAAAGGATAAAGTATTAAAGGATGTCGGCACCTGTGTCTTTATCCAGTGTGTTGGCTCCAGGATACCAGGGAGACCATATTGTTCAAAGGTATGCTGTACCCACTCAGTTACCAGTGCACTTCTGTTAAAAGAGACGAATCCGGATATGCGAGTCTTTATCCTCTACAGGGATATAAGGACCTATGGGCTGAGGGAGAATCTGTATAAAGAGGCACGATCAAAGGGGATTATATTTATCAGGTACGATTTGGAAGAAAGACCAGAGGTGATAAAGGAGGATGGCAAGATTAAACTCAGTATACATGATGCAGCCCTTGGGGCTGCTCTTGAGATAAATCCTGATCTGATGGTCCTGGCCGGCGCTATGATACCAGAGGGAACCAAGGAGATGGCCCGGTTGTTCAAGGTTCCCTTAAATGAGGATGGATTTTTCATGGAGGCCCATGTAAAACTCAGGCCGGTTGATTTTGCAACAGATGGTGTGTTTTTGTGTGGTCTTGCCCATTCCCCAAAGTCCATTGATGAGTCAATTGCCCAGGCCCAGGCAGCCGCAGCAAGGGCTGTGACATTGCTCGCACAGAAGACCATTCATAGTAGTGGAACGGTGGCTGTTGTGAATACAGATTATTGCACCAGCTGCGGTGTCTGTGTAGCTATCTGCCCATATCAGGCCGCTGGATTCAATGAAAAAAGGGGTATAGCAGAGATAAACCCTGTGCTTTGCAAGGGTTGCGGTCTCTGTGTTGCCTCCTGTAGATCCGGCGCCTTACACCTCAGCGGGTTTGATGAGGGTCAGATTATGGCCATGATTGGTTGAGTCGTTAAGTTGTTGAGTGGTTAAATCGTTTACTACTCAACTAATCAACCATTTGACTACTCAACCATTATTTAAGTGAGCTAAAGTGCCTGGAAGTGA
>CAZMUW010000089.1:0-6422 GCA_964569645.1 uncultured Desulfobacteraceae bacterium
AGCCTCAAAAAATCCACCTAATTTCAATAAGTTGTAGAATTTCCGAGACGTTATTTACTTCTGTTAATGAACTTCAAGGATTCTTTCAATCTGATAAATGGGCTCAGGCACAACTATTGACAAAGGAGAGGATTTCTTAGATTTTATTATTTTCAGTATTGACTAAACCTTCAGAATCTATTATATTAGTAAATATTCGCCGGCCCGGGACGGGCAAAACGAGCAGGTATGATGTCGGTAAAAAAATACGAAATTAGGATACCCCGCTGTGGAGGGCCATAACGAAGATCAGGGTGGGGTCGAAATGGACCAATTCATAGAAGATGTGGGCATCCTCTTCGATGAGATGAGTTTGCCTCGCATGGCCGGGCGAATCTTTGGCTGGTTGTTGATATGCGAGCCACCGCACCAGTCCGCCGAGGAATTGGCAAGCCTCGTGGGGGCCAGCAAGGGATCCATTAGCTCCATGACAAGGTTGCTTATTCATAGCGGCGTGGTCGAGCGGATGGGCCTTCCGGGAAAGCGCGGCACCTACTACCGCATAAAAGCCGGCTCCTGGTCCGAGCTCATGAGGGACCGAATGGCCCATCTGACAGCACTTCGCGAGCTGGGCGAGCGCGGATTGGTCCTTATGGCCGGTAAGGATCCCAAACTCTGCCAGCGGCTTCAGGAACTCCGCGACCTTTATGCCTTCTTGGAGCAGGAGATACCGGCGCTCCTGGACCGCTACGATCAGGAGCACAAAAGAAGCGGCTCTTAAGCCCTGGAATTTTGGCCACCTCCTTGTCGGCTGGGATCGCCTTGCCCCTGGCCCATAGTGCCTACGGCCCGGAGGGAGGAAATTGTCCCAACCCCGCTAAGACATCTCTGGTGAACGTTATATGGGATGGTTAAAGAGCAGAGAAGGGTACATTAGGGAGATTTTTTTGAGAACAGCAATTTTTATCTTACTAACTTTTTTCATATCGCTTCTCGCCTCGTGCGAAAAGAGGCAAGATGAGCCGGCTCTCAAGAAGCCTATTCTGGTTGTGGTTGTCCCGGTCAGGCAAGGGAAGATCGCCAAGGAAATCAAGTTCACCGGAAGCATCCAGGCCAATACCGAGGTCAAGGTCTTTCCAAAGATCACGGCCAGGATCAAGGCAATGAAAGTCGACTTAGGTGATCCGATCAAGAAAGACGATGTCATAGCCCTTTTGGAATCGGAAGAGCTAAGGGCTCAGCAGGCGCAGGCCAAGGCTGCCCTGGAGGTGATGCGGGCTAAGTGGGCGCAGATGGAGGTGGGAGCCAGAGCAGGGGAGCTTGCCCAGGCAGAAGATCTGGTCGCAAAGGCAAGGGCAAGCCTGAAGGACGCCAAGAGCAATTACAAGCGTATGAAGGCGCTTTTTGATCGAGGAACAATTGCCAAACGCCCGTTTGAGTCGACGGAGCTGGCATATACCGTGGCTAAGGTGGATCTCAATTCGGCTCAAGAGCGATTGGATATGCTCAAAAAGGGGGCAACAAAAGAGGACCGGCAGGCGCTGAAGGCACAGGTCAGGCAGGCGAACGCAACCCTGGATCTGGCCAAAATCCGGTTGTCTTACACCCGGATTACCTCGCCAATCAGCGGCACCATAAGCCAGCGGTTTTTCGATCCAGGGGATCTTGCGGTCCCCACAAAGACCCTTGTTACGAGCGTCCAAATGGATACCGTCAAGGTGATCGTCTATTTCCCTGAGAATCAGATTCGATACATGGTCCCTGGAATTCAGGCAAGACTTACGGTTACTGCCTATCCCGATCAGGTCTATTATGGGAGTATCGATAAGGTAAGCCCTACGCTCAACCCAGAGACCCGTATGTTCTTTGCAGAGATCAGGGTGTTGAACGAAAACCAACTTCTCCGGCCTGGCATGTTCACCACGGTTGTGCTTTCCGTCGATCCTCATCTCTATGCGCTGTTAGTCCCAAAAGAGGCTGTGCTCTACCGGGAAGAATACCTGGAAAATCCAGAGGGCGGGAAGTCGCAGATCTCCCAGATCAATTACCTCTTTGTTGTTGAGGACGACAGGGCTCACATGCGGAGGGTTTCGCTCGGCCATGAATCTGGCATTGTTGTAGAAGTCTCCCAGGGGGTAAAGAAGGGGGAACAGGTGGTCGTACGTGGACTGCATAAGCTCAACGATGGGGACAGGGTCAGCGTAGTAAAGGATGAGGGGAGTGGAAAATGAGCCTTTCAAGCCTCTCCATAAAGCGCGCCGTTACCTTTGCCATGATATATGTTTTTGTCGTAGGTTTCGGGCTTTTTGGGCTATCCCGGTTGAAAATCGACCTCTATCCTGATATCTCCTTTCCGGTGATCGCCATCATCACGACCTATACCGGCGTTCCACCCCCAGACATAGAGACGCTGATCACCAAGCCCATCGAGGAAGTAGTTGCCTCAGTAGAAAATATAAAGCACATTCGAAGCATCTCCAAGCTGGGTGCTTCTCTGGTCCTGGCTGAATTCCAATGGGGCATCGACATGGATAAATCGGAAAAGGATATCCGAAACAATGTCGATTTTATCCGGGAGTTTCTGCCATATGAGGCTACGGAACCCCTGATCCTTGCCTTTGATCCCCAGAAGATGCCCATCATGTTTATGTCCGTTTCCGGACCCATGGGACCTGCCGAGCTCCGGGAGCTAAGCAAAAGACAGATCAAGCCTGCCTTTGAACGTATTGGGGGCGTAGCCTCGGCCAATATAGCCGGAGGCCTGAAGCGGCAGATCCAGGTACAGATTGATCCTGCAAGCCTTCATGCCCAAGGGCTCTCGGTTGATACGATAATCTCCGCCCTTCGCAGGGAAAACCTTCAGGTTCCAGGAGGAAAGCTCGACGAAGGGGAGACCGAGTTCAGCGTTCGTACCTTGAGTGAATATACATCGGTGGAACAGATAGCAGATACCGTTATCGGATATCGCAAGGAAACCCCGATTTACATAAAGAATGTGGCCCGGGTCAGAGATACCTATGAGGAACTTACCCGTGTCGTTCGCAGCAATCGAAGGCCAGGGGTCATGCTTATTGTCTCGAAAAGCTCGACAGCAAATACCGTTCAGGTGGCCGATCGGGTTATGGATGAGCTGCCTGAAATCGTCCGCAGGCTTCCTGAGGGCGTGAAGATCGGGGTGATCTTCAACCAGGCAGATTTCATCAAAAAGGCCATCAGCAACCTCAGTTCTACAGCTGTTCTGGCATTCTTCCTTGCAGGACTGGTTCTGCTCTTTTTCCTGCATAATATCCGGGCCTCTGTCATCGTGGCACTCAGCATCCCCATATCGATCATCGTGACCTTCGCCGTTTTGGATCTGGCCAACCTCACCCTCAACATGATGTCCATGGCAGGTCTGGCCCTGGCCGTGGGATTGCTTGTAGATAACTCCATCGTGGTGCTCGAAAACATATTTCGTCATTCTAGTGAAGGAGGAAACCTCCTGGATAGCGCGGATCGAGGAACAGCAGAGGTAGCCACGGCCATCATCGCCTCAACCCTTACCACGATTTCGGTATTCTTCCCAGTCCTCTTTGTACCTGGCATCGCGAGTGTGATGTTCAATGACATGGCCCTTACAATCTGTTTTTCACTTTTTTGTGCGCTTCTGGTGTCCTTGACGCTCATCCCTCTTCTTTCCTCAAAGTTCTTGAGGATAAGTGGCGGAGGAAGGCACAAGTTCTCTCAAAAGATCTCCAATAGGCTTGATTTGGGGCTGCAAAGCCTGATCGATGGTTATTCTCGAACGCTGAACTGGTGTCTCAATCACCGGAAGACAACCCTGATGATCGCCTTTATTTCATTGGCTTCAAGCCTGGCACTCGTTCCAAAGGTGGGTATGGAATTTTTCCCAAAAATGGATCAAGGCCATTTTGAGGTACAGTTGGAGAGGGCCCCGGGAACGAGCCTGAAATCGACCGAGATGACATTTCGGCACATTGAAGATATCATTCATGATATTATTCCCGAGCTGGAAAATCAGAACACAGAGATCGGTGTTGGAGAGGCCTTCGGTGCCTTTGCAAAAGGCTCCTATGCAGGAAATATCCATGTCAATCTGATAGATATGGAAAAAAGAGAGCGAAAGCAGATGGATATCGAGTCTGCCCTTAGGGAGAAAATGGAGCAGATACCCGGGATTACCTTTTCAATATCCCGTGCCCACTCCTTTGGGGAAGAGGGGGATCTTATCATCTATCTCTATGGGGAAGACCTCGATACAGCACGAATCCTATCCGAGAAGATGAAAGAGGCCATAAATGATGTCCCTGGTGCTGTGGATGTCACTACGAGCCTGGAGGCTGGAAGGCCAGAGCTTCAGATCATCCTGGATCGAGACAGAATATCCGCTCTCGGATTGAGCACATTTCAGGTCGCCAACGCGGTCTCCACTTATATCAAAGGAACCAGGGCCTCATTGTTTCGTGATCGGGGTGAGGAATATGACATACTCGTTAGACTAGATCCAAGATCCCGGGAAAGCACAAAAATACTCAAAGACCTCTTTGTAACAAATCCCCGTGGGGATCAAATTCCCCTCTCGAGCATTGCTCAGATTCGTCGGGCCCTATCGCCCTCGAGCATCTTGAGGCGAGACCAACAAAGAGTGGTCAATGTCTCGGTCTCCGTTCATGGGAGAAACCTGGGGGATGTGACCCGAGACGTGGAAGCGCAATTGAGGAAGATAGAGGTCCCATATGATTTCAGCTACGAATTAGGGGGATCTGCTCAGAATATGATAACCTCATTCAAATGGATGGTAGTAGCCTTTTGCGCAGCAGCTCTTATCGTCTATATGGTCATGGCATCGCTTTACGAATCGTTTCTGGCCCCCTTTATAATCTTCTTGACCATCCCCCTTGCCGTGGTGGGCGTGATCGCCATCCTCTTCCTCACGGGAACCCCTCTTAGCATTGTTGCCTTTATTGGCGTCATCATGCTGGCAGGAATCGTGGTCAATAACTCCATCGTCCTGGTTGACTATATCAATCGACTCAGGGCAAGAGGATATTCCGTTCGAGAAGCCGTTATGGAAGGGGGTAGAACGAGACTTCGACCCATTTTGATGACCGCCTTAACGACCATCCTTGCCCTTTCTCCCCTGGCCCTGGGATTAGGATCAGGCGGAGAAGCCTGGTCTCCCATGGCCCTTTCTGTCATCGGGGGGCTGGCAGCGAGCACCCTGCTGACTCTTCTGGTCATTCCGGCAATCTATACCTATCTCGCACCCAAAAGGATCGTGCAATCAAACCAAGATCATCCCTCTTCTTGACCCGGCGGAGTCTTGCTCGCCCTTCCCTTTCCCGATTTCCATTCTTTCTTGCTCTTCCATTTTGTGAGATTGTTAGTTTTTTCATTACTCTAGACCGGATCTCCTCAGCCTCCGGATACAGGAACAGGCCTGGATCCCTTCTGGGCCTATTGAACGTTACAAGAGTTTTTCAAATAAAAGGGCACCTCATCTTGCCTCGACGAGATGCCCTTTATAACCCTTTTGAAGTGAACTAAAGCTTTTTGACGTTCTTGGCCTTAGGTCCCCGGTCGCTCTCTTCCACATCAAAGCTCACCCGGTCACCTTCAGCAAGTGTCTTGAATCCGGGCGTGTCGATGGCGGAGTAGTGAACAAATAAGTCATTACCGTCTTCCTGCTGAATGAAGCCAAATCCCTTTTTGTCACTAAACCACTTTACTGTCCCTTGTGCCATAGCGCTGACCTCCTTTCCAAAATTTTCCATAATGATCCCAATCCTCAGGTCGCCACTCTGGCAAAGGAAACGATCCTTCATAGCAAAGCCGACCCGCGAATATAGCCGGGCCATTAACAAAGGGCACTATAATACATAACTTTGTCAAATGTCAAGCAAAAAGATGAAGAGCCCCGTAATAGTCCATAACATATTGATTTTTCAGCTTCTTGCCTGCCCTGTGGAATAATCTTTTAACTTTACTCAATAGGGCTTGCTTGGTGGAACAAATCTTTTTCTTCATTTGGCGTGTCCCAATTCCACAGGGCCAAGGTATGGGAGCCTTTTTTCAGGCCCTCCCCACCCGTCCACGCCTACATCCAGCATGGATGTTAACAAATTTTGTAGGCCAATTATAATTAAACGTCTCGGAAATTGTACAACTTGCTGAAGTTAAAGGGATTTATTAAGGTCTAAAATTGAACCTCGCATATGGAATAATGGAATGTTGGAATGTTGAAGATTGGCTAAGGAAAAATCTCATTTATTAGATTTCTTGTCAAGGAATATTTTTCCAATATAACAATGTCCCATTTTCCCTCCTTCACGTTGCTCAGGACAAGATCACCCATTATTTTTACCCCGTGAAACTCCTTCTATTTCACTGGGGCCATAATTCCAGTATTCCATTATTCCAATTGGGGCGAAGCCCCTAAGTTC
>CAZMUW010000090.1:0-6407 GCA_964569645.1 uncultured Desulfobacteraceae bacterium
GTACCCCTGACAAGCACATGTGCCTTGCCTAAATCTCCAGAAATAGAGAACCCCTGTTGATTTAATCCTTGAACGAGGGCCTCATGAATCTCACCTGCCCTGCTGCCCGTAACCGATACCCCAATAAAAAAATCCCTGAGCAGAATAGATTCCAGCCTGCTTTTTATTTCAGTGAAATGGATTGGCGGGGAGATCCCTGTTCCAGAGAGGCTGACAATCCGAAGCTCAGCGTCATATGCCTCCCGCATAACGTGTTTCCGGATCGACTGTTTTAGGGATTTTATCCTGGCAAGGGTATCTTCTTCACCTTGAGTCCTGATTAGAAGTCCTTTTATGCCCTGATCCAGCTCCCGGACCTTATCCCTAAGTATCCTGGCCGATTGATCCCTATCAAGCACTGCAAGGGCATAAAAAATAGACTCCGGCCCTGTGTCTTGATAGACATGGGAAATTCTTACCCCGGAAAGGACCTTTTGGGTAGAGACCCTGGTAATCTCCTCTATAGTGAAGGTTTCCTTTATGCTTGACTTGCCCCTGGATGTAGTCTGGAGATAATCCTGGTAAGACCTGGTTCGAGAATCTATCTTGCTAAAGAATATCCTGGCAATCTCGGCCCTGGCCTTATCCTCTGCAGATTTGCGGTCAGGACCATATCCAACCCCGGTCAAGTATTTAGAGGAAGGATACTGGATGCTATCTCCATCCACCCAGTCCGGTCTTTTTCCTTTCTTGATCTGAGCTGTGTCTCCCCGTTCCTTATCAGATTGAGCTGAGGGCCTTATCGTATCTCCCTTGCCCTCTGGTGGAAAAGCCTTTTTTTGACTCTCTTCCTGTCTCAGCTCATCAAATGCCCGATCCGATCTTTCCCGAATCTCTTCTGCCGGGATCTCTTTCTTGCTTGCGCATCCTGGCATCATTAAGAACAAGATTAAAAACAGGAAAACATATTTCTTAGTCTTTCTCATACCTTAGCCCTTTCAAAACTAATTAGTGCCTGAACGAAAAGTCCGTTCAGGCACGATTTTGGATTTTTGATTGCGGATTTTAGATTGAAAAAATGAAGTAATATTAACTTGTTGAAATTACCTGAGTAAAATTGAAAATCTTTTTTACGTGGTTTTCGGTCAAGCACTAATTAAGCGTCCTGATAATGAAAAACTCTTTTTCCTTTTTTTTGACAGAGAAGGGGACAATTTCTCTGGAACTAATAAAAGCCCCACCTGAATCTACAAATCTTATTTTCCCAGAGTAATCTCCCGGAGGGATCACAGTTCTTCCAATCCTGATCTCTGCGGGTAGCAATCTCCATTGCCTGACATCTGCCTGCTCTGTTACTATACTGGCAATATTTGCAGAGGCCCGAACAATCAAACCAAGTAACTGCCCCCCTTTTTCTTCAGCTATCTTTCCTGCTCCCTTGCTCGCCAGGTATTTCGTTGTTGCCCTTGCAATGGCCTTTGCCTTAATCCTATTGATCCTGTTTTCCAAATTCAGGACTGCTATAGATGCAATATCTTGCATTAAGACCGTAGGGAAACGATAGGATCGGCCAGACCCCAGATTCCTCAGGGTTATCTCACCATGAGAGATCCAGTAGCCTCTCTTTTCAAACTTAGGGTAGGCGATCTTCATCACAAACCCATCAGGCATTGGGACAAGAAATTTTTCTTCGATCTTTTCCGGCCCCAGCCCATTGTAGTGAATAATAAACACCTCTGCCATTTCCCTTTTCTTTGCCGGATCCATGAATGCTACACCTGGATATTCCCTCTGGATCTCTGCCATCTCCTTGTAAAAGTCCATTGCACGGGCGGAGGTCAGCAAGTCCTCTATAAGGATAGTTGGTGGAGAGAGCCCATAGTTCGGCAAATAGTCAGTCCTGTATACCGCTTCTGCCTTCCGATATGAGATAAATGCATCGTTGATCTCTCCTCCCGCCTCATAGAGGGCCCCCATTAAGAAACGTATAAATCCGTCTTCTTTGTAAGCATTCCTCTTTTCTTCTTCATACTGGCTATTGATAATACTCAATCTGTTGTCCACCTTTCGGGCCTCTACAAGGGCATCCTCCCAGCTGCCAAGTCCTACATAGTTCAATGCCATAAAAAGATTGACCATCGCCCTTTCGAAATCTTCCCCCCGGTATGGAATGGTGTTATCACTGATAAGGAAAGATGCCGCCTGTTTGGAGATAGATTTGGTGTAGAGCTCTTCCATGATTGATTCGGCTTTGGAGAAGCTCTGGTTACTATCTCTGTAGCGGGCAGCAAAATGGGAAATGATCCCCTCATCCAGATAGTAAAGCACGGCATTTCGCCTGGCATAGGTCTTCTTTTTTTCCTTTACCAGTCTGTATGCGGAATCGTAGTCCTGACTGAGAAGATACCGATTAACCTGTGGGTAATGTTTGATGCCGGGGGCACAGGAAGAAAAGAGGAAAAGCCCCAAAAGAATAAAGGAAAGGGATATAGGCCTTATTCGCCCACTTCCCATCATGGTCTCCATCTTTAACCTACCATTTTGCTTTCGCTCTTTTGATCACCTTTTTGATCTTCTTATCCCCAATCCAAGCCTTAATATTGTTGGCCATGTTAATCAATTCGAGGTTGGTTTGGTAGAACATCACCGCTGTGCCTCCTGCCTCATCCCTGATGGTGTTTATTTCTCCAATCAGCAGGAAGTCGGCCCCTATCTCCTCGCCTGGGGCCTTCATAGTCTCCTCTGTGGCATGCTTGGCCATATCCAGCCTTTCCTCCCTTACTCCAGCTCTTTCCCGTTTCGAGGCAACGAACTGAACCATACCTGAATTAATCAAGGCCCTCTCCAGATCCTTAACAAATGTCTGGACATTGATGTGCTCGTGGCTCCTGTTCCTTACCCTGCCAACTACTACCGTTGGGGGTTTCCCTCCATGCGTATCCATGAATCTTTGCAGCCATGGCCTCTCAAGGCAGTCCCGGATCATCTCCTCTGACACCATTCTTGAATCAGCATCATTCCAGCGTCCGCTGATGTCGATAGTTGTGTCTACAGCCTTCCTTTCAACCTTAAGGGTTGATGCACAGCCTGCAAGCAATGTAAAAATCCCTAAAAATAAAATAATTAAGCCAATTTTACAATTTTTCATATTTCCCATTTTTTCCTCCATTAAAATATATAACCCAATTTGCTCGGGCTGGAAATTTATCCTATCGAGAAATTACCCTTAACCTAAGGAAGTTTAGCTTAAAAGATGCCAGGTGTCAATAGAAATTATCTCTATGAACCCCAAAATTTAGACAGTGTAAGGAGGAGGTGCCTGCCCGTCTACTTGATGCTTCTTAAGGCTGACTCAGCCCTCTGGGCGGTTCCATTACAATTAAGTTCCCCATGCCGTTAGTTGGCATTATATTGTAGGTTCTTCCGCCAAAGGGAGGAAAGCTGTGCGTGATACCTATTCAAAAGGACTTAGCGGGCAATATCTAGGCCAGTGAGAAGTGCTGCCGGGTATCAGAGGTTTTGCTATTCTTTGCGGCGGACTGGATTGTGTGCTAGCGATCGCCATTAGGAATTAAGTGAATAGGCGTTTAATCTTTGCCTGTCTCTTTGAGGGTATCCATAAATACCTTATAAAACTTTTCATTATCAGAGATTGCCTTTTTTAGTATTAAGGGCAGGTTAGAAAGATCATCAGGGTTTACTACAAGATTGGCACTTTTTCCAAAGGCCATCATATTATCCATGGTCTTAAATTTGTCGCTTAACAGAACCAGGAAGATCTTCCTCCTTAAGCTCATAGAGAGATGATTTAGATAATGAGTTATCGGGCTACGTTCAAGATCCTGTCCATCAAAACCATCGGAAAGTATAATCATGTCAAAGTGATAGAGATGTAGTTTACCCATTGCCTCCCTCATAGATGTGGGTAAGATAGATTTATAGGATAATTGCTCAAGGGCAGTATTAATCTCCTTTACATGTCCATCATCTCCATCCAAAACAAGAGCCAACCTGGTTCCTTCCTCAAAGAGGTCCAAGGGGCTGATATCTTCCTCATATTCAAAGCCGGCTTCCTCAACTTCCTCTTTCTTTGAGACCGGATTTTTATCAGGCTCCCTCCTGTCTATCCGTATCTTACCATTACATCTCGGGCAGTTAATACTTACCACTTGATCAGTTGGCAACTTTTCATCCGGTATCTTTAATGTTGCCCCACATGATTTACATATAACATCCATAGGTCTATCCCTATTAAAGTGCCTAAAGTGAGCTAAATAATCAATAATTTTAACTCACTTTAATGATTTACCATAACTCTCGTCTAATCTCAGGCCCTCTATAGCGGTGGTCTTTTCGCCCTTGGTTGCCTTTATTGCATCAATTGCCCTTCCTAAAACTGCCTTGCGTGATGCATAGGCCATAGCCGCCTCTTCGGTAATAAGGCCATTTTTGTAATGCTCGGCAATGCAGTGGTCAAAGGTCATCATACCAAAGGCCTGACTATTCTCCATAATATCATAAAATGTCTTATCCTCAGTTTCGCCATGGAGGATAAGATCTTTTACCATAAAGTTTGAGCCTAATATCTCAAAGGCGGCCACCCGACCGCCTCCGACTTTGGGCAGCAGTCTTTGGCATGCTATCCACCTGATGGTGTCAGTCAGCCGAATTCTTATCTGCTGTTCTTCCTCCTGGTCAAACATACCTATAATCCTGTTTATGGTTTGGCCTGCATCCATTGTATGAAGGGTGCTCAAGACAAGATGCCCTGTCTCTGCTGCAGAAAGACCAATCTCTACTGTCTCCCTGTCCCTCATCTCACCTACCAGAATGGCCTTAGGTGCCTGGCGTAGGGCAGCCCTTAGGCCGGAAGAGAATGCATCAAAATCCAAACCCATCTCCCTCTGGTTGAATGTGGCCTTCTTCTGCATATGGACAAACTCCACTGGGTCCTCTAAGGTGACCACATGAACTGCCCTTTTTTCATTTATCTCGTTTAAAACGGATGCAAGAGATGTACTCTTTCCGCTTCCCGTAGCACCAGTAACAAGGATTATGCCGTTCAATTCCTTTGTCATTTTGGAAAAGGCAGGGGGAAGTTTCATTTCCTGAATGGTGGGTATCCTGGTTGCTAATTGTCTCATCACCACAGAATAGTATCCCTTTTGGGAAAATATATTGACCCTGAAGCGCGCCTTTCCGGCTAACTGATAGGATAAGTCACAGGAGCCTTCTGTTAGAAGGGTTTTAGTGAGTCTCCTGTCATTATTAATCAGGTTAAGGGCAAATGTCTCTGTCTGGAAGG
Source organism: uncultured Desulfobacteraceae bacterium (assembly GCA_964569645.1). Classification (GTDB taxonomy): domain Bacteria; phylum Desulfobacterota; class DSM-4660; order Desulfatiglandales; family B25-G16; genus JABXJZ01. Next base: position 5,285 of record CAZMUW010000090.1, read on the forward strand.
GGGTTAATTGGTTAACAGGAGGTTTAAGGGAAACAGGCTTCAATTCTCCTGATGACTCCACCTGAAATGGCCTATCTACTGTTATATTCAGGTCAGAGACGTTGTCATATGATTCCAACATAGCCCCCAGGATATGGTCTATCTGATGTTTTCTCATTTCTATACTCCTCATAACTGTTTTTTGGGTTCGTTGGGTTTCTTGGGTTTCTTGTGTTAAAACTCTATGAACCCTATGAACTCAACAAACACAACAAACAACAAAATTAGGCCTCCGTAAAATCTTCCGGAGGGTTTGTTAGGAATGGGAGAAATTTACTCTTGTCGTTACATTTTGCATATGCCTCTTCTGCGTTTATCCTGTTTTTTTCTAAATAAGCCAGGATAGCATCATCTGAGGATTGCATGCCATATTTCTTTCCGGTCTGGATGGCAGTGGGGATCTGAAATGTCTTTTTCTCCCGTATCAGGTTTCTCACTGCCGGAGTGGCAATCATAATCTCAAGTGCTGCGACACGACCCATCATATTCCCCCTTTGATCTCTCCTTCTAAACAGAGTCTGGCACACCACCGCCCTGAGTCCATCGGATAAGGTGCTTCTAATCTGTTCCTGCTGTTCCATAGGAAAAACATCTATTATCCTGTCTACTGTCTTGGCAGCAGAGGATGTATGGAGGGTACTAAAGACGAGGTGGCCGGTGGAGGAGGCCTCAATGGCAAGTTCGATGGTCTCCAGATCCCTCATCTCGCCAACCAGTATGATGTCCGGATCTTCCCGAAGCGCACCTCGTAGGGCTGCTGCAAATGACTTTGTATGAATACCAACTTCCCTGTGATTAATCACAGCCTTCTGACTGACATGGACAAACTCAATCGGATCTTCAACGGTAATGATATGATCCTTCCTGTTCCTGTTGGCCTCATCTATTATGGCTGCGAGGGTGGTAGACTTTCCACTCCCGGTTGGCCCTGTTATCAGCACGAGCCCCCTCGGCAGTGTAGCAAGCTGTCGGATAACTTTCGGAAGTCCAAGCTCTTCACAGGTAAGGATTTTATCAGGTATCTCTCTGAAGACGGCAGCCACACCGTCTTTCTGTTTGAAGAAATTGGCCCTGTAACGAGCCA
>CAZMUW010000091.1:0-6395 GCA_964569645.1 uncultured Desulfobacteraceae bacterium
ACCTTTCTCATCGTAGAAAAAAACTAGCCCTTAAGGCCTAACTTTCGTTGTAGGGATAATTTAGAAAAGAAATACTTACTTAACACAATAAGAAGAGGCAGTTAGGTCCATGCTAACCCGGATGGCCACTTGAAAATCCCCCACCTGTGGCCACTTCAAAATCCCCCACCTACTTCTCTTTTTCATCCCTTAAAAAAGGATTGAAAATACCCCACGTGTGGGCACTTAAGAGTAAAAGAGCGACAGAACAAACTGAATGAGTTTACATTTCTTTCTTCCCTGAAGCAAGTCTTTTGGCAGCTTCCTTAAGCCTATAGCTTTTGCCTTCAAATTCAAGTAGATGACCTCGATGAAGCAGGCGATCCAGGATGGCGGAAGATGCCGCATTATCTTTCAGGAGTTTGCCCCAATCCTCAATTGGACGATTGGACGTTATCAGTGTGCTTTTTTCTCTTTGAATAGCGATTCAGTATAACATCAAGCAGGTCATCAGCGGCATTTTCAGGCACCTTTTTCCTCAGGAATAGATCATCTATTATCAGCAGATCCGCCTCTGAGTAAACTTTGTTGACCTTTTTTCTTCTTCCTGTTTGTGTGGCCTCGAAGATATCTTCAAAGAAGATATGGGCCTCCCTATATATCACCTGATAACATGCCTGTGTGGCAGCATGGGCAACTGCCTTGGCAATATGACTCTTTCCTGTTCCAGGCGAGCCTATCAGGAGTGCGTCTTGACCATCTTGAACAAATTTAATAGTCACCAGTTCAAAGATCTCTCCTTTGGGAAGCTTCGGATTAAAGCCCCAGTCAAAGTCAGTCAATATCTTTCTCTCATCAAGGCCTGATGCCTTAAATCTGCGTTCTATAAGATGTGAGCGCCTGTGATCTATCTCATCCTGAAGCAGACATGAAAAGGCTTCTAAGAAAGAAGATCCACCTTGATTTGCCTGCAATGTACGGGTTTCTAATGTTGCTCTCATCCCGTGCAAGCGAAGCGCTTCCAGGCTTTTCTGTATCTCCGGCATTGACATTGTCATAATGTGTAACTCCTTTCTTGTTTAATATCTCTTTTGGAAAAAGGCCTGATCCAGCAAATCAAGATACCGGATTAGATCTTTCCCTGTCTCCGCAACCACTTGAGCTGTTTGGGCGACATATCCCCTGGATCCTTAATTCCGATAGGAATTCTAAGTAGGCGAGCACCTGGTGGGTCAAAGGTCTCCTCCCAGTCAAAGACATTAACTGAAAAACCATTTCTCCGAAGTAGGGAGAGGGTCTTTTCACTGCCGGCGATCCCGGCCTCATCCCTATCCAGAAAAATCGTGATCTTGGCAATTGCCGCCAGGGAGCTTATAAATTTCACTCGGTCCATCTGTTCGTCGGTGATTTGGGAGCCCATCAATGCCCCCACGTTAAGTAGGCCTGATTCCACCAACGCTGCTACATCAAAGAAGCCTTCTACCAGAACCAGTCCAAACTGCTCAACCTGACACCTCGCTATTGGATCTAGCAAGAGCTTGCCCTGATTGTATATCTCCAATCCCTTAAAAAACGGAAAGCCCCAGTACTTACCATCTGTTTCCTCTTGCTCCGCTGTTAGGGCCCGGCCGACATGTGTCAGGATAACCGGTGTTAAAGAAGAACCATTTTCAGACACCCCACACACCTGAAATACTATCCGCCCATTCAGGGGGGAGCGTGTGCCTTCTGGTCTCTCCGGCAGAAAGCCACACCCCAAATACTGACAGGTTGCCTCGGAGACTGTCCTCCGCTTAACTTCGGGATGGCCAGGTTGCAACCACCGTCGCAAATCCACCTTAATCGGTCTATTTTCCTGTGGCTCTTTTGACAACCCTCTGGGGCCTTGTCCTTTTTCTTTTTCATCCCTTTTTTTACAACAGATATTCCTTTCCACTTGCTGTGATCTTGTATTGAGACCACCTACCGCTGAAATCCCTTTTTCCACCATCCAACCGGCCACCTCATAGCAGTTCATCTCCTGGCCTTGCTGACGGAGCAATTCCTGACAGAAATTGACTATCCCCATATTGGCACCCATTCCACTACTGAAATCCTTGAATGTATTCTCTCTTAGATTCAAATGAAGCGAGGCATTCTTCTCTCCTGTAAAAGGTGATCTGATCCATATCTCATCGGGCCTGGAGCGGCGTTTTTCATCTACTTCCAACCCAAATACCTCAATCACCTTTTGCCAGTCTGCGTTTTGCCAGATCTCAGGTAGTTTCTCACGTGGCATAACAAAGCGGCCTTTTGGCTGGTCAGCAGAGATCTCTCTTTGTGTTGCGTGTTGCTTCCAGAACGCAGAATAATCTTCCGGAGGCCGAATTAACTTATGATCCTGAGTAAGGGGGCTCAAGTCCACTTCTTTTTCCTTTTTGTCTCTTTCAGCAATCCTTTCAACAAGCCTGCGGATGGACTTGTAACTACGTAGGCCCACCTTGATAGCCCCTATTGCCGCTTCCTCTATGTGGCTAGCTTCATAATGCCGAGCCAGATTTACAATTCCATACATCCGCCTTTGCCCACATCTGCCTTCTTGTTGAAATAAGAGCTCACAGAGTCTCTTTGTTTCAGGCCCAATTCCTTCTGCCCTGGCAAAAAGATATCTTGCCTGCCGTGAGGGATTGAAGATTCTGTCTTTCTCCTCCATATCTACAGATCCTGGCTGGCTGCTTTTGCTGTAGCGGCGTATAATCTCCATTTCTCGGGGATCAATGATCTCGATGTCAGATTCATAGATCCTAACAATAACCTGGGAATAAAGCGGGGCCGGTAAGGCTGAGTAATAGGAATTGCCCACATTAATAGTACCGTCATCCCAGACTGTACGGGTTACTTGACTGAAATATCTAAATGAGGTGAGAGGCAGTTCTTTAAGATAAGCTCTTTCCTCCTGAAACATCTCTTCTACCTGCCTCTTTTTTCTGCCATGTATACGCTGAGCAGCCCATCTTTCCTCCCAGTGCATAAGCCATTCATTTTGTGCTCCAATGGATTCAAATATGCGGCCTTTAAGCCCTGTATCCTGTGTATGCTGTATAGCATTTTCAACCGTTCCTTTCCTGTTGGAGTCTCCAACCCTTGCCGGGTCAGCAACAACCCCATAGTGATCTAGCATGGCCGCATAAACAGGGTTTAGATCAGGCTCATAGATATCGGGTTTGATTACACCCTCTTTCAGATTATCTAGCACTGCATATTGAGGGCAGCCGCCAAAATAGTGGAATGCCTCTTGGTGAAGTTTGGCCCATACTTCTTTACTTGATTTCCAGACCACCTTCCTGAATGCCCGTCCGGAGTATTTTAGAGTCATTACAAATAGGCGAGGTTTGCGATATTTTCCTGTTGAATACAAGCTCTTGGCTCCCTTGCCATAATCCACCTGGGCCTCTTCTCCAGGCGGAAATTCCAGCCTGTCAAATTGCTCCGGGTCCCTTTTTCTTAAACCCCTTACAAAGCGTTTTACGCTGTTGTATTTGTTTGTAAAACCAAAACGCTCAACCAGATCCTGATAAATAGCCACAGCATTTATTCCAAGCCTCACTTGCTCTTCAATCCATTGTTGGTGAGGTGCACAGGCTGATCTGGCATGTGATGGAATCTTGTGTTTTTCTTCTCTGGATTCACCTTTATCCGGTGGCCGGGGTGTGAGATTTTGGCTGATTCTGTAATCAGACCCGGTGGCCACTTCCCCCTCAGTGGGGGATTTTGAGTCTAAAGCCCCATGCGCAGTCAGAAGGTTGTTCTCCTCTGCATACTTTCTTATCGTTTTCCTATCAATATCTGTCTTACGGCCAATTACACGCTGGCTAATTCCATTCTTAAGCAGTGTAATTATTGTAGTCTTCTTGTCTGGCTTCAAAACATTCACCATTTCCTTTCCTCCCATTTTTGTGTTATCTAATGGGAGTTTATTAATGTTCTGTCGCCAATTTGTGAATTGAGCTGTAGATTAATTTCTACATTTTGGAGTCATTTAGGTGGGGGATTTTGGGTGGCCGTCAGGGTGCTAAAACCCGCCACCGTAAAAAAGCGGGAAAGATGCAGGTTCTTTGGAATATTTTCAACCACCGGGCTACAGAAGGGTTCTATGCCCAAGGGAATCAATGGAGAATCTTGTCAGCCAAGGGATCAAGATAGGCACCCAAATTACTTTTCTGATGGAAAACCTTGGCTATAAAGCCATCCAGGGCATCACTGATACTGGCGATAAGAAAAATGACCAGAGCAGCTGAGATCCTATTATTGATCATATATATGATAAAGATCGGAACAAGGATAATCCTCAAGATGGTAATCAAATTAGGAACAGTCATCTTACAACCAATGTAAATCCTTTATCACTTAACTCATGAATCTCAAATGAAAGAGGTCTTTTGGGATGAATCAGTACCTTTTCGGCCAACCCCCTTGAGTCTCCATCAACTTCCACAGATAGCTTTACTAATTCTCTCTTTAAGCTTCTTTCTAATACTGATTTTATCTCAGGAAAATTTCGCTTTAAAAATTCCTTAAAATGTAGAAAAGCTCTATAGCTCTTAAGACCCTTTATTATTATAATTATTTGATTAATAACCTTTTGGGTAGGTTTAACTCCCTCAATTATATGGGAAATCATATCATTAGCCCAATTATTAATAGCTAACCCTATCGCACTATCTTCGTCGCTACTATCTCCGTCCACTATCCCTTCCCTGTAACCCTGAGCAATTGTTGTTCCATCCATAACCTTTATGGCCCTTAAAAATATTGATGCCTTTGATGCCTCATGAAGATTTGCTTCACCGGCTATTACTATCTGGGCAGATAAAAGTTTACCCCATTTGACTGCCTCTTCAACGGTCAAGGTTACATTTAGCATACCCTCATCATAGCTCTCTTCCGGGGGGAAAAAAGATCTATTAATAGCCCTGAAGCCCTTGTCTTCAAAGACCCGGCTGAGAAGTAACCCTGTCTGGGTTAGTGATGTTTGGCGAGAAGGATCACCCCACCAGTAGATAGTTGGAAAACCTTCCTTTTTCTCTGAAACCAGGAAAAGAACATCAATCTGGATAGTATCAATTTCAAGCAATCCCATCGCGTTTAGTTTTTGCTCTAATACAGCTTCATTTACCCGAACCTTCATTAATACCCTGACGTATCTATCAGTCCTGAACTCAGAGACTATTTGATAATCCTGTATCTGCTCATCTATATTTGATAGGATTTCTTCATCCACTCTTTGATAATTATCGGCAATACCTTGTGATCCCAGTCTTTGGACAAGATATTCCTCAATGGCCTTTAAAAAGGCCTGGGATATGGCCTCATTTCGAGCAAGCTCGATATTTTCCTCAACGATTACCCCTCTTCCTGTCACTACTCTCTCATTAATTATCGCCCTGTTTATCTCCTGCGCCAGGGAATCCTTTATAAGGAGATTTATAGGCAGAGACAGAGAGAAAAGAAAAAGACATAGGTGTAAAAAACGTAATCCATTATTAAAAAAATAGGGGAGCTTATCACACCCCCCCACATCTTTCAGGTCTTTAATCTGATTCATAAAATAGCCTTAAATTAAATCCTTAAAATATCTTTAGATCTTTCTCCCGATCAATGTCCCTGGCATAGTCCTTTCTATTTATTGAACCAGCTTCAGTTGATGATCTGCCTCCTCAATAAAGGTCTTGTTGATTTCCAGAACCTTTTTGAATGCCTCTGCCGCATCCCCAAACCTATGTGCCTCCTTATAGGCGCTGCCCATATAAAAATAGGAATCTGGGAGGTCCTTGTCTATAAGTTTGGCCTTGTTAAAATTATCCTCCACATCGTCCACCCAGTCTTTACCCTTCTGGTGGGTATGCAGCCTCATAAATCCCACATAAGCCAATGCTTTTTCCTCCTTGCGCTTGGCCAACCTCTTTGCCCGGGACATGTTTTTGAAAGCGGACTTGAAATCTCCTTTATAACCTAAGACCAAACCTAACCCCCTGTAAGCTGGCGAGTATTCGGGATCAAGTTCTTTAGCCAGGTTAAATTCCCTTTCTGCATCTAAAAGCTTCCCCTTTTCCATCAATTTCATACCGCTAAAAACATGGTGTGCTGGGGTGGCGATAATGCTTACCGGATGTCTTGTTTTTGGAGCACAACCATCTATTATCAAAATAAAAGAGAAAAAGGCTAAAAAGACAAAAGAGCTAAAACTATAATTAAAAAGCTTCATAGCCCCAACCTCCTTGAAATATCTCTCTCATTAAATCACGACTGACATATGATGAACCATACACCTCGTTACCATCCTCATAAGCGATCTTGATAGTATAGGAATTTCCTTTTTTTGGACAGGCCCGCCCTGGCGCGATGTAAGAAGTTTCGTTTAAGTATCGTCATTAACT
>CAZMUW010000092.1:0-3860 GCA_964569645.1 uncultured Desulfobacteraceae bacterium
AATATATACGAGGGTTTCACGCGACTTTTTGAGGTATTTTTCACTAACTTTTTTGCCCCCCTTGAAGGGCTATATTTTAGGGGAAGAAGAGGTAACTTCTCAATGAGTTGGGGTTTTGTAGGGGCTTGATTTATCAAGCCCGATATGGAAGGGTTCGATAAATCGAACCCCTACAATTTACAATATGTGGCCAGAATTACTTTGCCGTCAAGTGTACCCCAACTTATTGAGAAGTTACAAAAAGAGGCCTTTTAAACGAAGAGGGCCCCGGTCAGACAAGATCAAGTGTGAGAGGGCATTGGCTTTGCAGAAATTGACCCGTTGGATCATTTGATCGTTTAACCTATGTTTCGATTGAAAAGGAGGCCTTGACAATTCCCTATTTTTTATAAGATTATAATCGATGATTATTACCTGGTGATTTTTTAACATATTTTTTGATCTCTAACCCCCTCTATTGAAGAAAGGGATATGGATTCAAGGTCAGAGTTAAGCCCTCGTGAGGATGAATATTCTGTCCTGGTGAGGGTTTTTATTTTTGAGGTCAGTGGGAGGATGTTCTAATGGCCAAAAAGCCAACCTGTGAGGAATTGGAACGAAGGGTCAAGGAATTAGAAAAAGAATCTGTTAAGCCCAAGCGGACAGAGGAGGCGCTGAGGGAAAGCGAGCACTATTTTCATTCATTACTCTCCAATATGCATGAGGACATCCTGGTCATCACCCGAGACAATCTGATCGCAGACGCCAACAAGGCTTTCCTGGATACCTGTGGCCGCAAGCGCGAGGAGGTAATCGGGCACCACTGTTATGAGATTTCACATAACTTTAATGAGCCGTGCGAGAAACATGGGGAGCAATGCATGCTACGGGAGGTTTTTGAGACTGGAGAGCCGCGCACCTGTCTTCATCAACACGTACAACCTGACGGCTCCAAAGTCTGGGTTGATATCCTCCTTTCGCCATTAAGAGATGGGAATGGGAAGGTTACACACGTCATAGAGGCGATCCGGGGAGTAAGCGACCTTATCAAGGTGCAAGAGGAGCTGCGGGAGAGCGAGGAAAAGTTCCGTACTTTTATGGAAACCGCAAGTGATTTAATGCATATCGCAGATAAAGACGGAAATCTTACCTATGTAAATGAATCAATGGCCAGGACTTTAGGATACCCTAAAGAAGAAATGATTGGGATACATATTACTCAGTTGATAAGCAAAGAAACCTTGAAAACGGTTTTTATGAGGGGAAGGGAGGAGTTAAAGAAAAGAGGGGAATTTACTAGTGAGCCTATTTGGGTGACAAAAGATGGAAAAAAGATTTACGGTGAACTAAAGGTTGTTGCTATTTATGATAGCGATGGCAATTTTGCGGGAAGTAGAGGAGTATTCCGCGACCTCACCGAGCGCAAGCAGAGTGAGGAGGAGCTTGCTCGGCTGGCTTCCTTCCCCGAGCAGAGCCCGGATCCGGTTATGGAGATTGACTCTGAAGGTAGGGTCACCTACCTCAATTCGGTGGCAGCCACGCGGTTTCCCGACTTGCCGGAAACCGCACTTCAGCATCCGATGCTGGAGGGTTTGCTCTCGGTCATTGCCCCGCTTCAAAGTGGAGAACAAGCAGCTGTCACTCGCGAGATTTCCCTTAACAACTCAGTCTACCAACAGAGGATAACATACCTCCCAGAAAAAAACCTCATACGTCTCTTTGCTCATGACATCACTGATCGTGTGGGGGCAGAGGAGGCGCTGAAGGAGTCGGAAAGACAGCTCCATTTCCTCTCTTCCCAGCTTTTAACAGCTCAGGAGAACGAGAGAAAGCGGATCGCGCAAGAGCTACACGATGGCATTGGACAAATCTTGAGCGCTATCAAATTTGGTATAGAGGATGCTCTTGATCGAATGGACAAGGTTGCACCCTCGCCAGGCATAAAAGCATTGGAGGCTATCATTCCTATGGTTAAGAACGGGATTGAAGAAGTCCGAAGAATATGCACAGACTTGCGGCCGTCCCTCTTAGATGATCTGGGGCTCTTAGCCACTATTTCCTGGTTTTGCAGGGAATTTCAGACGATTTACTCAGGCATCCGAATCGAAAAGCAGATAAACATAAAAGAGAGTGAAGTGCCTGACATTTTGAAGACAGTTATCTATAGAGTCTTGCAGGAGGCTTTCAATAATGTTGCAAAACACAGCAAGGCAGACCTAGTGCGCCTTTATCTCAGGAAAACAGAAGGCACAGCATGCTTGTTCATCCAAGATAACGGCCAAGGGTTCGATCTGCAGGATGCAATCTCTACAGAAAGTTACAAGAGAGGATTAGGGCTTGCCAGCATGAAAGAGCGGATTGAATATTCAGGTGGGTCTTTCTCTATCGAATCCATAACGGGGACAGGAACCATTATTCGGGCGTCATGGCTGTGTAAATGACTTCTATCTAGTAGTCAACCCTTTCTCCATAGCAAAGGCTGTCAAGGCCGAGACATTGTGAAGGTCCAATTTCCTCATGAGGTTGGCTCGGTGCGTCTCTACTGTTTTTACACTGAGATAAAGGTAGTCAGCAATCTCTTTGCTTTTATGCCCCTCAGCAATCAGCTTGAGGATTTCACGCTCGCGTTGGGTGAGGGTATCCCATGCAGATCCGGATTTTAACGTTCTTCTTCCTTCTAAGTAGCCCTCTATCACCTTTTCTGAAATCCCAGGACTAAGATAACGTTTCCCCATTAAGACACTTTTTATTGCCATCACCAGCTCGGTGTGCGTGGCATCCTTTAAGACATATCCATCGGCACCAGCATCAAGGGTCGCGAGCACATATTCTTCGGTCTTGTGAACTGTCAAGGCTAAGACCTTTATCTCCGGACATAGCTTCTTTATCTCCCTGAGAGCTTCCATGCCGTTCATCCTCGGCATGGACAGATCCATCAGGACAAGGTCGGGCTTGACATTTTCAACACATTGGATGGCACTACGGCCGTCTTCTGCCTCCCCCACAATTTCAAAATCTGCACTCGAAGACAGTAATGCCCGCAATCCTTCTCTGAGTATTGTATGGTCTTCGGCTATGACGACTTTATATTTTCCTGTCATGAAAAGATCTCTCGAAGGGTCCGAAGGCCTTCAAAGAGGATACAATCGTATTACCCGTAGGCGTTCACAGGTTCATCTAAAGGGTTCAGAGATTCAGGGTTACCCTTAGCCTTCCCATCATTGAAAATACAGGATTATGCCCGACGATATACATTAGTTACCCTATTTACCATATCTATACCCCTTTGTAAACTATATATCATCTCCTTTTTGTGAGGAGGCAAAGACGACAAAAAGGATTGGTGTTTCCGAATTCACGCAATGAAAGGCGATAGACTACAGCCTTCACGCAGATAAGGATTCGGTATGTGCGACATGAAAATGGACGCAGGGGGCGATAGGGTTAAGGAATAATCGCTTCGCAGCGCTTCAGCAAAAATCCTTTTACTATGATCTTCGTCTTTTATTGTAATAGGCCACCATGTTTAGGACATTGATCGTCGAGGACAACGCCATCTTTCGGCAGGCATTCAAGGAAATCTTGTGTACGCAATTTAGCTGCATGGTTGTCGATGAAGCGGCGGACGGGAAGGAAGCCCTACCAAAAGTCAATAGCTTTCGACCTGACCTTGTCTTTATGGACATTAAATTGCCCGGAGAAAATGGCCTTGAGCTAACAAAAAAAATAAAAGCAGATCATCCCAAGATAATCATTATCATTTTCACAGATTATGATCTACCGGAATATAGACAGGCTGCTTACCAATATGGGGCTAATCATTTCATTTCAAAAAGCTCATCTACCAGAGAGGAAATGTTGAAACTGGTCGAATCCATTTT
>CAZMUW010000092.1:3960-6307 GCA_964569645.1 uncultured Desulfobacteraceae bacterium
CTCAAAATACCGTATTTTTCGCCAAAAAATACAGGGTTCACCTTATTTGGTTCTCATACCATTTTGTTATAATTGATTCCATAAAACCTGAATCACCGCCCGGCAAAGGCGAGGGTTTACCAACTAGGGCCTTATATAATGAACTGACGGGTCGAGATAGAACCCAAGATCAAAAAACCAGGATGTCCGGCTATTTAGTTTTTTTATGCTATTATTCCTTTTTTCCTGTTATTCTAGTTTTTACCATTAACTCCTTAATTTTAAGAAAAAAAATTGTTGACAGCACTTTTTGAAAAATGCTAATGGGGCACATATTCATTGCGCAGGCATATAGGGATGTGGTGTCCCTTTAGCAGATTCAGTACTTGCGCAATGGAATGAGTGAGAGATCCCTTGTCAGATCTGTCAGAATCCTTTGCCAGGTATTTAAGAACAGAAAGAGCAAATTGAGTCACCTGCTTCTTTGTTTGCCTTATTATTTACTACTCAAAGTAGTTGACTATATCAAAGGTTATTAATTAAAATAATAAGTTAACCCTAAGGGCTATGTGTGCAGTGAAAGAGATGCGTTTTATTTAACCCTATTGAGAGAAAGGAGAGAAGATATGGCTGAGATCGGACATGGTGGTAAAGAGATTGTTGAAAGGATTCTTGAGCCCTCGGAAGCTGTTGAGCGGACCAAGGGACTCAAGTCGATCCCAATTCGAAACCAGATCGCAAACGAGGTTATTAACATCGCCTACGGTTGGTTCTCGCCTCTGGAAGGTTTCATGGGCAAAGCGGAGGTCGATTCCGTGTGCAAGAACATGAGGTTGGCCAGCGGGGTTGTATGGAGCATCCCGATCCTTTTGGATCTATCCAATGGAGAGATATCCGAATATGGAATCAAGCAAGGCGATACAGTTCTTCTCACCTATGATAACAACCCGATGGCCATCTTTGAGGTCGGAGAGATCTTCGACTACGACAAAAAGGAGATGTGTCAGGCCGTTTACGGGACAACTGATGAGAAGCACCCGGGCTGCGCCAGGACCTATGATTACAAGGACAAATTCCTCGCCGGAAGAATTACCCTTGTCAGACCACCAAAGATCAACGAACCCTACGGACCCTACTTCATTCCCCCTCTGGAGATGAAAAAAAGATTTAAAGAAAAGGGTTGGCAAAGGATAGTGGCCCATCAGACCAGAAACGTGCCCCATACAGGACATGAGTGGCTCATGAAGGGGGCATGGTTCCAGTCATATGCCGAGCTCCCCATTGAAAAGCCACTTGTGGGGGTGCTGGTCAACGCGATCATAGGTGCAAAGCGAAAGGGAGATTATATCGACGAGGCGATCATCCTGACCCAGGATGAGTTGAGGAAGACAGGCTATTTTGGTGATCATAACCACATGACCTCCCTTACCTTCTGGGATATGCGGTACGCAGGTCCCAGAGAGGCGGTATTTCATGCAATGCTCAGGACCAATCTGGGCTTGACCCATCATATGTTCGGGAGGGACCACGCGGGTGTCGGAACCTACTATGGACCCTATGATGCCCATAATCTGCTTGCCACTGTGCAGGATGACCTGGCCATCACCCCTGTCTATTCCATGAACTGGTTGTATTGCCCGCATTGTGGTGAGGTGACATCGGAGGGCCTTTGCAACCACAGAGATGAGTGGCAAATGTTCAGCGGGACCCTCATCAGGAGTATCGTCCAGGACGGCGTCAAGCCACCCCGTCTGATATTCAGGCCTGAGATATTTGATCTGCTTATGGAGTGTGCCGAAAAGTATGGTTTTGGCTCCCCTTTTGTGACGGATGAATATCTTGAAAAAAGGACCCCTGTTTTCTCAATTCCGCCGTTGAGCGCCTAATTAAGAGGAGATTACATTATGGCTGAAGAAAAATATCCCATCAATCTATGGGTTAACGAAGAACGACTTGATAAGTTGCAAAAGACCGGGCTGGCCGGTATGTGTGAGGAGATGATGGCCGGCTTGAAGGTTATCAGGGTCTATGCAGATGACGCGCAGAAGGACAAGATCCTCAATGCCTTTCCGACTGCAAAATTCGATTCCGCCACCACCAAAAGCATCGAGCTCCTTCCGCGAGAGGTGAAGGATAAGATATTCGACCTCATTGTCGAGAAGAAGAATATCGATGTGATTGATGATTTCTTGAAATCCAATGTCTAAGGTTGGGCGAAAGCACGAAGCCCACCCTTATGTAAGGAGGTGATGCGAGTCCAAACAAGCAGGACAGGTGTTCTTAGCGGGAATTTCTAAGTATTTTTAAACAACTAAGGAGGTAGTTATGCCAAGCTTTGTGATCAACGAAAAATGTGATGGTTGTAAAG
>CAZMUW010000093.1:0-6250 GCA_964569645.1 uncultured Desulfobacteraceae bacterium
GATTTCTCGTATTCGGTTTTGATAACATCAAAGAGTTCCCTGGATTTGAGGTTTGTCTGGATTCTATTTTTATTTTTCTCAAGAATTTGCCAGAGATCTTCAAAAGATAGATGCCCTTCCCCTTTCTGATAGTCACCAAGATAGTTTTTTACTTGGGTTTTGCCTGTTAGGGCTTCGATGCCTATATTTCCCTTCTTGTCTGGTTGTATCTTGAGTTGACTCTCCAGCCATTCAAAGAAGCCTCTATTTTCTTTTTGCTTATCCTTATTCATCTCAATTATCTGCTTGGCAAGAAAGGCCAAGACATCATGCACTACATCAGACTGCTCCCAATGAGATCCTTCTGGAATTTTCCGGTCTTTGTTTAGCGGGTCAGCATTGTGCCCTTTAATAAGTTCTGCATCCGGCTGGTGTTCTTTCATTAATCGGGATTCAATAAAGTAAAGGAAAGTATCTGTCTTTCCAGTCTCAAGGTATCGTTCGCAACACGCTTTAGCTTCCTCAACTAACTTTTCTCGCTCCAGTTTTGGTGTGATAAAGGAGATCTTAGGAATGGGCATAGAGTCAATTTCATAAGCATTAACGTGATTATTTGTACTTGTTAGCCGAAATCTCCATTCCCATAATGAAGAATTCAATAATGCCAAAATAGCAAACAATTTGACTTGCTTCGGGTTGACAATATAGTTAATGGTATCAGAACAAAAGTTGTTCTCTTCAATTATCGTAGCGATTATCCTCCTCCAGTTATCTATCGCAGCTCCTCTTTGATAACCAATACGGAGATATCGATGATCATAAGCCTTCGTATTTTTGTCATGCGAAGATAGAAACTTCTGTACATCCAGATATACGGGAATACCTTGCTTGGGTTCTTGTTGAAACTCATATCGATCTACGTGAGCACCCCTTAGTACAATTTGACCATTTAGTCTATTATGAAGAAGTCCAGAATGGGTTGTAAGATTGACCTCTCCTTGCTGAGAGGGAGCATAGTTGCCAAAAATATTTCCTTGGCATATTCGAATAAGTTTTAGAGCAAGATCAAAATCCCTTGTAGTGATCTTAGGATAACATGGGACACTTAGGTTTTCTTTGTCAAATTCTTCTATCTGGTCATAGCTTATGTTAACATATTGCGAACCCTCTAAGATATCTTTCCCTGGATGAATTCTGATTATAAATATAGATGGCTTTGACTTACCAATTACATAGACGCATGTTGATAGTTTTGCATCTTTAAAAACCCTGTTTGTCGGATCATCTTTTTGTGGAAAAGCTTCTATTTGATTGAAGCAATTTCGTTCTAACAAAAATTTTCGTAATGGTCTTGCTTGCTTGTCGGCTAATAGAGCCATAGGGACGATAAAGCCGTGTATGCCATTTTCACGTAATATATCCAACGAACGACATATAAAAAGCCTATAAAAATTGAGCTTACTAGTAACCGAGGGCTTGTATGTCTCAGTAGAGATGTAGAAATTCCTATCTCGTTCAACCTCTCTTTCCTGTTCTTTCTCGGATATAACATCATATGGGGGATTACCTACCACCGCATCAAACCCCGGATTCTCTTTTCTCTGGTCACCTTCAAAGAAGACCTCCGGAAATTCCAATTCCCAGTGAAAGAGCCGCTTTTCTTTGGCAATTTCCTTTGCTTTTCTGAGCCAATATTCCCGACTCAATTTACCCCATTCCTCATCAGTTGCTCGAAGCTCATTCTGTAATTTCTGATACGTCCCAAAATCAATTTCATTTCCAAAATAGACACTGGTCCACACATCAGCAACATCTTGGAATCGAGAGAGCGCCCTTCTGAAATCCTGATAGTAGCTCTCTTTTCCCCTTATCTGCTCAACAGTATCGGAGGGATGTGACTCGATAAGCTCAAAGGATTTAAGGAGAATGGCGACCTTTTCACGGAAAGCGTTTTCAAAGAGTCCAAGTTGCTTAAATGTATTTTCTGGCTTTTTCTTTTTCAGTGAAGGGGGGCTTGCTAAATACTCTATCCTTGCTCCGATCAAGGAATTTCCACATCGTAAATGGTGATCGAGGAAATTAAGAGGTCTATTTTTTGCCACAGTATAAAGCCATAAAGAGAGCTTTGCCAGCTCGACGGCCAGTGGGTTCAAATCAACCCCAAATATGCACCTTTCTACCACCTCACGCCTAGCCCATCTTATGTCCTCTTCTTCTGGTTCTTTTGAGCCATAAGGTTCTTTAGCTTCCCTGATAACCATTTCTTTTGAGGGTTTTAAGAGAGGCTCGCCACTTAAAACCTTAAGGAGTTCCCTTGCCAGAAAATTCGTTGCTTCTACCAGAAAGTGGCCACTTCCCATTGCAGGATCGAGAATTTTTAATTGAAGGATTCGTTCTAGCGGATCATATCCATGGGAAGGTTGGGCGCCATCAAGCAGATTCAGAAGGAAATCTCGACGTTCCCGGTCGTTTCTCGTTAGATTCCATAATTTAAGTAAATTTTGCTTTTCTTCCTCTCCTCTTTCCTTGACTATTTCTTCAAAAATCTCATTGAAATGACGAATGCTATTTCTAATCTCTTGAGCTAACTTTGATTCCCTGTAAATTCTTTCTACTAGGAGCTTGTCCGAGAATACAAAACTTAATTTTTGAACCACTATATATAGTATTTTGAGGCTTCTTTGTATACAGTATGATGTGGTAAGAATTTTAAAACATCTATTCTCGGACAGCCTCCTAGGGGACCAAGGGTGTTATCAATGATGTAGTTGACGATGTAGCCAGGGGTATAGTAGGAACCGGTTGCTTTACGCTCCCCTTTGTCAGTGGCAAGATATATCTCCCCTTCTCTGACAATTTCTTCTTCCTTAATCTTCTTTTTCGCCTTTCTGGCCTCTTCAAGGGGAATAAAGACTTCCTTACCTTTTTCTTTTACGGGAACAAGCTTCTCTTCGGCAATCTTGAGTTTGTATTCCAGAAGCCCTTCGTAAATAGAACCTAAATGACGGATTTCAAGACTGCCATAGTCAATATAGGCTCTGTCACCGGAGCGGGAGAGAAGATCCACTGCTTTTGCAATATAAAGATCTCCCACTCTATATCTTTCCAGAAATTCGTGTTTATCGGGTTCAAAGAGGCCACCGTTGTATGGAGGCACTCCTAGCTCACGGTTCCCAATATTTATGATCTCAAATAACTCTTTAAGTTTATTCCAGTAGCCGTGTGTTGAGGTCGCGATGGGTTCGTGCTTATCTAATCTATCTGCTATTTCCTTTTTAAAGGCATCGAGACTGTAGGATTCAGTATAGTACTGGTTTTCTCCTAAAGGGAGGAGATCACGATACTCTGCATAGAGGATAAAGAGAAGGCGGTAAAGAAGGATCAGGGAGTTGTCGTGAATCTCTTTGAGATGGCTTTCTTTTAGGTCATTCTCTGGTGTTTTCAAAAATCCCTGAGCCAATGTCTTTAATGCCTGATAGACATTCTCTTTAAGCTCTTTACCGACTGCCTCTGCATAGTCAACACTTTCCTTGTAGACCTTCTCCAAAAAGTCAGGGAATGCATCTCGCCGGAAAAAGAGACAGAAGTACTTAAAGTCATCTATAGAGCCATTTTCAATAAGATCTTCTAAATCTATCTCATAGAAGATATCTAGCCTCTTTGAAGTCTCTCTTTCATAAAGTCTCCAGTACCTTCCATCAGTAAGTATTCCCCATTTGACCTCGGTGAGCCACAAGTATCTACTTATTTGGAGGGAGGGATTTTGTGGATCTTCAGTGTCAACTTTTACTTTCTTATCGAGTGCTCTTCCCCAGTGCTTTGCTTCGCCTAAACAAAGAGCCTTTTTGAAATACTCTTCCTTGGTTGCTCTCTGGGAAAGCTTTAAGTCTTCTGGATTGTGAAACAGGGCATAATCAGGATGTTTCGACCATTCACCAGAAGGAGTGGGGGGCTCTACATCGATGGACCAGCCCAAGATTTCAAATACTTTATCCAGGAAATGTTTTCTGAGTTGAGGTTCATTAAGGGATGAAAGATATTTCTTGTCCAGTATCCTTTTAATTTCTTCTAGACTCCTCTCTAACTCTGATAATGGGATCTTGAATTCCTCCTCTTTCGGCAGGAGTTCCTGAAGGTAATAATTGGAGAAAAGCCCTCTGTTAAGATGGGGTTTCATACCTTACTCCTCGGCACACATATAGCGGATGATATAAGTGCAGGATTCCTTTCAACCACTAAATCCTCTTCCTCAAGTCGATCAAGAGCCTTTGTGAGCCCTGTTTTTAAATCCTCTAATCGTTTTTCTGGTCCTCTAATGGCAATGGCCATATCTTCTCCAAGAGATAATCGCTTTTCATAATCTTGGAGTCTTTCATCCTCCTCTTTAATTTTGGTGTCGAAAAACCTCTGAGTATCCTCCCTTTTGATCCTGATTTCTCTATCTTTTCTTTCTTGGACGTAGGAACATAATTCTTTGGCCTTATGAAGAGCAGTTTCATAAGCCTTTTCGTATATAACAGGAATATTGGGCTGAATTTCTTCTATTTCATGGAAATGCGCATCAGAAGACGCTTTGTCAAAATCTGCAATATCTCTTGGGGATAGAAGTTCTACCTCTTCATCGATATCTACGAATACTGGCAAGATATCCTCATTTATGGTCTTTCCAGTTGCATCATCAAAACAAAGGAGAAAGTTAAAAAGTATTCCGGTCTTTTTATACCTATCGGTATATTTAGTTGCTGCCCTACCACCAAACCGGTAGTTTTTATCCCGGCAGTAATCAATAATTGCATCTAATAACGGATTCCCAAAGGCCATAAATTCAACATCTTCTCCCAAATTTTTGGCAACTTCTTTGGAAAAGGTTATGGTATCATATCTATCTTTTAAACCTTCTTGCAGGATTTCTTTAGGAGGGATAAGCCTATGGACAAGTTTCTTTCTTGTGGGCTCAATCTTCCCACCAAAAAGGTTGAAAAACGAGCGAGTAAATCTCTCGATCTCTACTTCCTTGGCACTCCTTTCTTTACTTCTTTCGATCACTTCGAGTGTCTCTTCCAGGTCGAATTTTTTGAGATCCATAAGGAAGCTCTTCTCTATGGTTTCATAAGCTGTCTTCCTTTCTTCAATGGCCCTCTCGATGTTCCGGGCCGTCACTTCAACAGGTCTATTTTCTGCTATCGCCCTCATGATAAGGTCCTGTAGATTGACTCCTTCCAGGATAAACCCTACAATCTCTGATATCTTCCCACCTAGATCTTTTTCTATAATGGCGACTTTCTGCATCAGTCTTGCAAGAATCTGACCTTCCCTGGTATTAGTTACAAATAGGTTGTGAACCTTGACATCTCTTCTTTGACCGTAACGGTGAAGTCTTCCAATCCTCTGGTCAATGCGGTTGGGGTTCCAAGGAAGATCATAGTTAACCATAATATGACAGAACTGTAAGTTAATTCCTTCACCGGCAGCATCAGTTGCTACCATGAGGTTAAAGGCTGGCGACTGAAAATGTATCTCTGCCTCTCTCCTCGCAGCCATTTCCATTTCACCATGAATCACCAAAGGATTAAAACCGCGCTCTTTAAGGATTCCAATTATATAATGCAAGGTATCTCTATATTCGGTAAAAATAAGGATTTTTTCCTTTGGGTCTTTCTCAAGTACACCGTGAATAAATTCTGCAAGAGCCTCTCCCTTAGAATCTATGCTAATTTCTTCTGAAAACTTAACGAGGGCCTTCAGTACTGAAATTTCCTTTTTCAATCCCTCTGGCGTAGTAGAAAGACTTAGGACCTCAAGACGTCTTTCAAATCTGTCCTTTTCCCAGTCATCCATAGAATCCGGATCTTCAAAGTAATCCCGTAGCCTTACTTCCTCTTCCTTAGCAAGCGGAATGATACCCTTAATTAAGTTGGTTAGCCTATTCTTGAGAGAAGACCGTATGGCTACGATAGAAGATACCATCCTTTTTTGTAAAAGCACCATAGCAAAACCAACAGCTCTGTTATTCTGCGCCTTTGCAAGATTGTAAAATTCCTGTACGTAGCCAGTTACAGCATCATATAGTGCCTTTTCTTTATCATTGTAAGAAATGTAAAGGGGGACGTAGTTCCGATACTTCCGTTATTGTCTTGATTATTCCTCCTCCCAGCCGAGGTCTTTGAGCAATGTTGATCCCTTCGACATCAAGCTTCAAGCCTAGATTACAGCCCGGGTCTTGGGGGCAATCTCGGTCAGTCGATTGACTAGATCCTCACGGTCCTTATCC
>CAZMUW010000094.1:0-6222 GCA_964569645.1 uncultured Desulfobacteraceae bacterium
CAGGTCTAAAATAAAATAAGACCAGGCCCCCGATACCCATTAAGACAGAAAGAATCTGGCCCATGGTAATAAAAGAAAAGAAAAGGTCCAGCTGTGGGTCTGGTTCTCGGAAAAACTCAACAAAGAATCGAAAGATGCTATAAAGAAAAAGAAATAGACAGAAAAGCGTTCCTTTTTTAAAGGGGAAATCCTTTATCCACCACAGGATTGTAAAAAGGAGAATCCCTTCAAGGAAAAGCTCATAAAGTTGAGATGGATGCCGTGGAAGATCTCCACCTGATGGAAAGATCATACCCCAGGGGACAGTGGTTACTCTGCCATAGAGCTCGGCATTAAGAAAGTTACCAAGCCTTCCAAGGCCCAAACCAACAGGAGCAGTTACGATAATAAGATCAGCAAATTCGAAAAAATTGAATCTATGTTTTCTTACGTAAATGAGCACAGAGAGGATAATACCTATCAGTCCACCATGAAAGGACATGCCCCCTTCCCATAGAGCAAATATTCTTAATGGATGGCTGAGGTAAAAGGGAAGATTGTAAAGGATAACGTAACCGAGGCGGGCTCCAATGATAAGGCCAATTATCAGAAAGAAAAAAAGATCATTTACTATGTTTATATCAATATCAAGCCCTTTTTTTCTTATTTGATATCTTACCAGAAGATAAGAGGCCATGAAACCAAGGATATACATGATCCCATACCAACGTATCTGAAGGGGACCAAGTTTAAATATTGTTGGATTTATGGATGGATAGCTCAGCATTTGCCTTACACTGTCTTTCAAGATAACATAATAAGACAAAGAAAAGAATCTAAAATAGTACTAAAGGCTTAAAGTCAATGGATATAAGAAGGGGAGATACAATAGAGTTGACAGTAGAAAAGGTTGTTTACGGAGGCAGGGGATTTGCCCATATAGATAAGATGGCGATTTTTGTGGATAAGGCCATGCCAGGTGACAGGGTTATTGCAAGGGTGGTCAGAGTTAAAAAGAACTTTGCCGAGTCAAGGGTTTTAGAGGTGATAGAGGCCTCACCACATAGAACCATTGCCCCCTGCCCTTACAGCGATTATTGCGGTGGTTGTAACTGGCAGTTCATTGAGTATGAAAAACAATTGGAATACAAGTATACCTTTGTTGAGGATTTACTTAACCATATTGGTAAGGTTACTAATTTCCGGATACACCATATTTTACCCTCTTCCCGGATATTTGGGTATAGAAATAAGATGGAATTCTCCTTTTCGGGCAAAGGATGGGTTTTACCTGAAGAGAGAGATAAGAAAGGGGACAATAAAGATTTTGCCCTTGGTCTTCACATACCAGGCACCTTTGATAAGATCATAGACATTGAGGGGTGCCTTCTTCAGAAAGAAAAGGGCAATGAGATATTAAGGGAGGTAAAGAGATACGTAAAGGATAGTGGAGTACCTGTCTATGGACTTAGAAGTCATCACGGATTTTGGCGTTACCTCATGTTACGCCATTCCTTTGCCTTTGATGAGTGGATGGTGAATATAGTAACGAGTGAGGAGAGAGATCCCCTTGTTCAGGGCTTCACTTCAGTCCTCAAGGATCGATTCAAGGAAATCTCTTCTATTGTAAATAATATCAATACCAGAAAGGGTGGGACAGCAGTTGGCGAGTGGGAAAGAATTCTGGCAGGTGAGAGGAATATCAGGGATAAGATAGGGGCGTTTACCTTTGAGATATCTGCAAATTCCTTTTTCCAGATCAATACCCCTCTTTCCCAGAGATTATATCAGTCGGTAAAGGATTTTGCCTCTTTGACAGGAAAAGAGAACGTTCTTGATCTTTATTGCGGGATAGGGACAATCTCTATCTTTTTAGCTCCCCAGGCCTCAAGGATAATTGGCATGGATATATCGAATAGTGCTATAGGAGATGCCAAGAGGAATTGCCGGCTGAACGGGATAGATAACTGTGAATTTCTATGTGGGGATGTGAGGATGTTGTTGTCTCAGGTTAATATTCAACCAGAGTTGTTAGTCACTGATCCACCAAGAACAGGGATGCAAAGACAAGTGATAGAGCAGATCCTTCAGTTTTTACCCGATAAGATTATTTACATTTCCTGCAACCCTGCAACATTGGCCAGGGATATCGCTCTATTAAAAGAGCGCTATAGGGTAGAAGAGGTTCAGCCTATTGATCTATTTCCAAATACCTACCATATAGAATCCATAGCTAGGTTGGAAAGGGTTCAGTAGAAAAATAGTTACTATTCAGCCACCAAGACACCAATTCCAATTTTCAATTTTCAATTTTCAATTTTCAATTGTTTATGTCTTGGTGACTTAGTGGCTGGATAGCTACATAAAATAAAAATATTGACAATTACTTAATCACATATATAATAATTCAGATTGTGTGGTGTGATCAAAAGAGGGAGAGAATATATTTCAAAAGAGGGAGGTGAGCTTGTAAAGGGGCTAAGACCTGGAAAAGTGAGCTATCCGAGCGCTTAGCTACATTGAGTCAATTTTATGAAAATAATCGTATATAATAATCAAATAGAAAAGGCCATAAGAGATCTAAAGAGAAAGCTTTCAAAGGAGGGTTTCTACTCGGAGATAAAGGAAAGAAGGTTTTATGACAAGCCGAGTGTACAGAAGAAAAAGAAACAGGCAAAGGCTGCCAAAAGACTCCGAAAGAAGATAAGGAGATTTTAAGGCCAAGATTTTTTTTATCTTTGATCTACCTTTAGTGGTACTAAGATGGTTTAAAAGGGAATCCCGTTAAAAGCGGGAACGGTCCCGCCGCTGTAACCCTGCCCTTTTCTTTTTTAACAAGAAAAGGGAACCTTTTTAGCATTTATATGCCACTGTCCCTAAAAGTCGGGATGGGAAGGTCGCTGAAAGGGCAGGGGAGTCAGAAGACCTGCCACTATGGTAATGATTTGCCGGTACGAGCCGGTTATTTAAGGATCAAGGAAACAGGGTGCAGTCCTTAAGTCCATCCGGATTTAAGGATTTTTTTTTATAATTGTGGTGGTAAAGGGATCATCATGGACTAACCACCATGACCTTAGGGCCACAAACAAAGATGATAATAACCCGGGTGAGATGGTATTTTCATATAAAGGCTTATTTAAAAATATTCTTAATTATCCTCCTCTTTTCTTCGCCTCTATCCTCACATGCAATTGTCTTCCATGATTCTTTGGGCAGGAATGTGACTTTATGCGCTTTGCCTATGAGGATCATTTCCTTAGCGCCAAGCATTACAGAGATGATCTATTTTCTCGGATTAGGTGACAGGCTTGTGGGTGTTACTCGGTTTAGCTATTTTCCCAAGGAGGCCCGGAAGAAGCCAAAGGTGGGTGCCTATACGGATATAAATGTTGAAAAGGTGATAACGTTAAATCCTGATCTTGTTATTGCTACGGCTGACGGAAACAAGAGAGGGGATGTTGAGATGCTGGAAGAAGCCGGTATCCCGGTTTATGTCGTCAATCCTCGAAGGATAGATCAGGTCTTAGATACGATAGAGAGATTAGGAGAGCTATGTGGCGTGACTGGTAGGGCAAAAGGGCTCGTTAGTTATCTTAGAGAAAGGGTTGTGAGAGTCGTGAAAGCAGTAAGAAATAGAGGAAGACCATTAGTTCTTCTGGTGATAAATGCGAGGCCCCTTATGAGCGTGAATCGAGATACAATACACCACGATATAATCCAGCTGGCTGGTGGAAGGAATATGACCGGGGATCATCCTTTTACCTATCCAAAACTTAACATGGAGGAGGTAATAAGAAAAGGACCGGATGTGATAATCATCTCATCTATGGAAAGAGGAGGTCAGTATGAGAAGGCCAGAAAGGAATGGTTTCGATGGCCTACTTTGCCGGCTGTCCGAAAAGGGAATATTTATCTTATAGATTCTGACCTGATAGACAGGCCTGCCTCAAGGATAGTTAACGGATTAGAAGAGATGGCCAGGTTAATACATCCGGAGGTAGAATGGGATGAGAGGTAATAAAGATCAGGCCCGCCTGCCACTGCCCCGCCCGCCTCGCAAGCGAGAGCGTTGCGGGCAGGGAGGCCCGCTGTCCTGCCGAGGGACGAGGCGGACAGGCACGAGCGGGCAGGGGGTAACTCCTTTAAAAGTAATAACTATAGGGTTTATCTTATCAGGGATACTTATAGGTATAATCCTTGTTTCTTTAAGTTTGGGCCCTGCCAGGATTTCTTTAATAGATGTTCTTACATGGGCCACTGGCTATAGATCAGTTGATCAAACGGCGTGGATGATTCTGTTTAAGATACGATTGCCTAGGATTCTGCTGGCTGGCCTGGTTGGTTTTACACTCTCTATTGGCGGGGTTGTATTCCAGGCCCTCCTCAGAAACCCCCTGGCAGATCCTTTCATACTTGGTGTTTCGAGTGGAGCCGCAGTAGGAGCAATTATAGGAATTGTTTCTGGTCTTGGCTTCAGCCTTGGCGTACCCCTTCTCTCATTCATGGGGGCCTTGTTTACTATTCTACTGGTGATGGGAATAAGCAGCCGTCATGGAGGACTGGAATCATCAACGTTACTTCTTACCGGGGTAATTGTTAATGCCTTTTTTACGGCTGTTATAATGTTTTTCATTGCCACCACCAGTGACAGCAAGCTTCATTCCATGCTTTTCTGGCTGTATGGTGACCTTTCACAAACCAGATACGTTCAGCTATCAATAAGTCTTCCACTTATCCTCATTGTCTCATGCATAATCTATGTCTTTTCCCGTCATCTTAATCTTATAGTAGGAGGTGAAGAGTCTGCCATTCAGATGGGTGTCGAGGTAGAATTGTTAAAGTGGATATCATTTCTTGGTATATCGTTAATCACTGGTATGGTTATATCTTTTTCCGGGATAATAGGTTTTGTTGGTCTTATTGTGCCGCACCTTATGAGGATGGTTCTTGGCCCTGATCACAGGCTATTGATACCAGCTTCTGCCCTTGGAGGTGCCTCTTTTTTAATAGCAGCAGATACAGTGGCAAGGACAATACTGTCTCCAAGTGAATTGCCGGTAGGGGTAATAACCGCCTTTTTAGGGGCTCCATTCTTTATATATCTTTTAAAGGCGAGAGGTAGCCAGTGGACTCAGAGCTAATCCTTAAAGGTGTCTACTTCAGCTATGATAGCCAATGGCGTCTTGAAGGGATAGATTTTGAGCTTAAAAAGGGCGAGACTGTAGGGATGATAGGTCCAAACGGCTCAGGTAAAAGTACCTTGTTAAAGATTATGGATGGCATTCTAAAGATACAGAAAGGAGAGATCTTACTGCGGAATAAACCGATGTCCAGTTATAGAAGAGGTGATATTGCCAGGCAGATAGCCATGGTACCCCAGGAGGCAACCTTTCGATTTCCTTTTTCGGTCTTTGAAGTGGTGCTTATGGGGCGTTTTCCTCATTTAGGCCTCTTTCCTTTTGAGGGAAAAGAGGATCTGGAGATAGCTCACCAATCTATGCGGCTCACCGGCACCCTTGATCTGGCAAGGCGCTCCATACATGAGTTGTCAGGAGGAGAGAAACAGCGGGTGCTTATTGCCAGGGCATTGACCCAGAGGGCTCAAATAATCTTGCTGGACGAACCAACATCTTTCCTTGATATACGGCACAAGGTGGAGATATTTGAGCTTATCTCATCTCTGACCCGGACACAAGGACTAAGCGTGGTCATTGTTTCCCACGATATTAGTCTGGCTGCACAATACTGCCACAGGATGCTCCTTTTGAATAGAGGGAGTGTCTATAAAACAGGTGAGCCTGATGAGGTGATCACGGCTGATAATATAAGCACCGTATACCAATGTCCGGTACTTGTTGACAAAAACCCGATTAGCAACACTCCTCGCATTACGGTTCTTTCAAAAAGAGGAGAGGGTAAAAAGGAGATGGTATGATTGATGTATTTTTTAAAGGCGGACCGATAATGTATCCCCTTTTGATCTGCTCAATAATAGCACTGACTGTGATAATTGAGCGGACAATATTCTGGATAGTTGAGGATCATAGGAGGAATCATGCCATGGTCAATGAGGTTCTATCTTTGGCTGAAAGAGGCGATTGGGAAACGGTGAGGGCAAGGATCGGAGATTCAAAGGATTTTATTATAAGGATACTGGTAGCAGGTATCCTCCATAGGGAGGTTAGCATTTCAAAGGCAATGGAGACGGCCGCTTCGGATGAATTAGATAGGATGAGACAGCAT
>CAZMUW010000095.1:0-6157 GCA_964569645.1 uncultured Desulfobacteraceae bacterium
AGTAATAACAACTAATTAACTACTCAACTACTCAACCATTTGACGATGTCTGTAATAATAGATCATATGTTATACATTAAGGGCTGTTGTTTCTGCTTTTGCCTCTGCTGATTAACCATATCTTGCAAGGTGGTAGACTCTAACACCTCTATCATCTTCTCACCCATTTTCTCCCATATGTCCCGGGTAACGCAGAAGCTAACCCTATGGCAGATTCTGGGTACGGTGACGCACTCAACAAGATCAAGATTTCCCTCTACCGCTCGAATTACATCTCCCAACGTAGTATCTTGAGGTTTCTTAGCCAAAATATAGCCTCCATGAGCACCCCGACTTGAGTTTATCAACCCAGCTGCCTTAAGGGGAGGAATTAGGTGACCTAAATACTTCTCTGAAATTTCCTGGCGCTTAGCGACATCTTTCAAGATAACAGGCCCCTCACCATAGTGGTGAGCAATATCCAACATCAACCTTGCTCCATAACGTCCCTTAGTAGAAAGTTTAATCGCCCTTACCTTTCTTTATAGGATTGCCATCTATAATCTTATTGCTACTAATTTAATTATTTTAGTAGTAATTGTAGGTATAAGAATTTCCCTGTCAAGGGGTTTTTTATAGGGACAGGCAAACCGAGGAGGCACTATGTCAGCAAGAAAATACGAAATCGGCGGGATCAGTAGAAGCTCACCACGGATAAGGCGAATTAATCTGTTTAAACCTCTTTAAGGTGCTGTTCGTAGTAATCCTCATAGTGATCCAGGCAGTCCGGATTAATCAAAGCGTCTCTATTTACGACCGGCCTGCCATTTACTATATTTGTGACCGCACTTTCAACCTTCTTCATATTCAGGGTATAGGGGATATCCGGCACCTCGATGATTTCAGCAGGAACATGTCTGGGGGAAGCCTTTGTACGTAAAGTCACTTTAATCTTCTTTTTCATATCATCTGTTATATGATATCCTTCAGCAGGCTTTACAAAGAGAAGAATACGTTGGTCCCCATGCCAGTTCTGACCTATCGCCAGGCTATCAGCGACTTCATCCATCTCTTCCACCTGGTTATATATCTCAGCCGTACCTATTCTGACTCCGGAAGGCTTTAGGACGGAATCAGAACGTCCGAAGAAGGTAATCCCCCCGGTATCACTATGGATCACAACATAGTCACCATGGCGCCAAACGCCGGGATATTCAGTAAAGTAAGCCTCTCTATATTTTTTATTGTCCGGATCATCCCAAAAATAGAGGGGCATTGGAGGAGCAGGGGCTTCACAGACAAGCTCTCCTTGTTGATCAAGTATTGAACCACCATTTTCATCATATGCCTTCACCTTCATTCCTAAAGCCGGGGCCTGTAATTCACCGGCATATACAGGACTAATAGGATTTCCACTGGAAAAACATCCATTGATGTCTGTGCCGCCGGAGCTGGAATTAAACCACACATCTTTTTTGATTTCCTGGTAAACATACTCAAATCCTTCAGCCAAAAGAGGTGAGCCGGTCTGCCATATCTGTGTTAATGATGATAAATCGTAATCCTTCCCAGGCTTGAGTCCTTGAGCTCTAATAAAATTGATATAGCTTGCGCTACAACCAAACATCGTTACCTTTTCATCCTGGACTATTTTCCACATAGCACCTGGATCAGGATAAAGGGCATTGCCGTCGTATAAGATCAGAGTGTTTCCTGTGGCCAGAGAGGTTAGCATCCAATTCCACATCATCCAGCTACAGGTTGTTATAAAGAAGTGGACATCTTCTCGTTTTAGATCCGTATGGAGTACCAGCTCCTTTAGTTGATTGGCTAAAATTCCAGCAGACCCTTGAACCATACACTTTGGCTTACCGGTTGTTCCGGAGGAAAACATGATATACACAGGATGATCAGCAGGCAGTTGTTCAAATTGAATTTCAAGTCCCTTTTCCCCGGATAAGAAGTCATCATAATGTACAGATTTAGGGATCTCGCTAATATCGGGTTTCTCTTCTGTATAGGAGACTACTATAACCTTTTCAACAGAAGGTAGTCCCTTTACAGCCGCAGCCGCATTGGAGAGAGAGCTAAAGGCCTTTCCTTTGTAAAAATATCCATTGACGGTAAATAAGACCCTGGGTTCGATTTGACCAAAGCGATCTAAGACTGCCCCTGGACCAATGTCAGTAGCGCAGGAAGCCCATGTAGCACCAACACTGGTAGCAGCAAGCATGGCAATAGCCGTCTCCATCATATTGGGCATGTAGGCAGCTACCCGATCTCCCGCGACAACTCCCATCTCACGAAGTGATCTTGCAAGACGCGCCACGGAGTCATAAAGTTCTGCATAACTCATCCTGGCCAGTTTTTGAGTTTCCCCCTTGAATATAAAAGCTGTACGATCATCCCTGTGTCTCAGGAGATTTTCTGCAAAATTCAGCCTTGCCCCAACAAACCAACTCGCACCTGGGAACTTGTTGAGATCATCAAGAACTTTTTCATAGCCTTTAGAGGCCTTGATCTCAGTGAAATCCCAAATAGAGGCCCAAAATTCAGGTATATTATCAACTGACCATTGGTAAAGGGGGCCATATTCTTTAAAGCTAGTTCCATATTTCTCATTGATAAAAAGCATAAATTTGTACATGTTAGAATCTTTGATCTGCTCTTCCGATGGTTTCCATAACATCTTGGCCATAGTATTCCTCCTTTGAGAGATAATTTTCTATTTTGTCTTGACTAATAGCTATAATTGGAATACACCTAAACCCTTAAAATAAATATAGGGATTAGTCAAGGAAAGATTCATTTCTTTTGGCCCCTCAAGCCCTAAGTTCATAGCTTAGGAATGAACTTAGGGGCTTCGCCCCAATTGGAATGTTGGAATACTGGAATAATGGGTTCATAGAGAATAGGGCAATGGTTTATTGGGAAATTTTCACTTGAAATAGAGGTTAATAAATGAGAAACTCCCTTTTAAATTCAATATTCCATCATTCCATTATTCCATGTGCAGGGTAAAATCTCACATCCTAAAATAATCTTCTAATTACAATAAGTTGTAGAATTTCCGAGACGTTATAGGAAATCACATTTTTAAACGAATAAAAACTGGCCAAAAGCATGTGATGGTCATTTTTGTTTCTTTAACTTTAGGCACTTTAGGCACTTTAAACTTTAGGCACTTAACTTGATTTGTTTGAGAGTTTTTGTAACCGAAAGGGATTTTTCTACTGATGGATGAATCGGGTGGGGTCATCAAGGAGATAAAGAAAAAGGTTAAGGAATTAAAATCAAAGGGTCTTAACCTTTATCCATCAGGCTTCAGGAGAGATATAACAGTAGAGGAAGTGGTAAGTCGTTTCGGTAAAATGGACCAGAATGCACTTAAAGGGATAACCGATACCTTTACCCTGGCCGGCAGGGTTATGTCCATCAGGAATTTTGGGAAAGCGGTTTTCATCCATATTAAAGATGGAACCGGTCAGCTTCAGGCATATATACGGAAAGATAGAGTTGGAGAAGATGATTTTGAGATCTTTACGCATATAGATATAGGCGATCATGTGGGGCTTACAGGTCAGCCTTTTAGGACCAAGACCGATGAATTGACTCTCCTGGCCGACTCTGTTGTTCTTCTTTCAAAATCCCAACGGCCATTGCCGGAAAAATATCACGGATTAATAGATGTGGAGACCAGGTATCGCCAAAGATATCTCGATCTGATAGTCAATGATAATGTTAGGCACACCTTTGTCTTAAGAAGTAGAATAATCCAGACCGTCCGGGAATTTTTTGATAAACAAGGCTTTATCGAAGTAGAGACACCAATGATGCAATCCATTCCAGGCGGTGCTACAGCCAGACCATTTAAGACATATCACCATGCACTGGGCATGGATCTTTATTTGAGAGTAGCCCCGGAACTTTATCTGAAAAGGCTTGTGATAGGAGGGCTGGAGAGGATCTATGAATTAAACAGAAATTTTCGAAATGAGGGGATCTCAACTTACCATAATCCGGAATTTACAATGCTCGAATTTTATGTTGCCTATGCAACATATGAAGATCTAATGGATTTGACTGAAAAACTCCTTGTGTATCTCCTCAAGAAGCTCTTTGGCCAGCTGACTATCAAATACCAGGGCAATCTAATAGATTTTATTACCCCATGGCCCAGGATCTCATTAACCGATTCCCTGAAGGATATTGGTGGTATACCTGAGAATGTCCTTTTCGATAATCAGGCATTAAAAGATCTTGCAAGGTCCGAGGGAGTTGAGGTAAAGGATAACGAAGAGATTGGAAGTGTATTAGTCAGGCTTTTTGAGCACATAGTTGAGCCAAAATTAATTCAGCCCACCTTCATTGTCAACTACCCGATAGAGGTCAGTCCCCTTTCCAGGAGAAAGGATGAGAATTCCGAGATTGCAGAAAGATTTGAATTATTTATAGCTGGAAAAGAGATTGCAAATGGCTTCTCTGAGCTCAATGACCCGGATGATCAGCGGGAGAGATTTCTTAAACAGGCCTCCTTAAGGGATTCAGGTGATGAAGAGGCCCTTTTTATGGATGAGGACTATCTCAAGGCCCTGGAATATGGACTGCCTCCTACAGCAGGAGAGGGTATTGGAATAGATAGACTGGTTATGATCCTAACCGATTTCCCTTCTATCAGGGATGTTATCCTTTTCCCTCAGATGAAGAAGAAGTAATTGGGTTTATTGGGTTTGTTGGGTTCATCGGGTTTGTTGAGTTCATTGTGTTTGTTGAGTCGTTAAGTAGGTAACTATTCGACGGCTCAACCATTTGACTACTCAACCATTAGGTACTTTAGGCACTTTTAACTTTAGGCACTTTAGGCACTTAAGTTCTATGTCTTTTGAGATATTCTTTTCTCTCAGATATTTAAAGGCAAAGAGAAGGCAAGGGTTTATATCTATCATAACCGGTATCTCCATCTTAGGAATAATGATAGGGGTCATGGCCCTGATTGTAGTCCTGGCAGTCATGAACGGTTTCAGGGAAGATTTGTTGAAAAAGATACTCGGTGTAAATTCACATCTGCTTATATTGAGTTATAAGGGAGGTATAAAAGATACAGAAGCTGTTATCAAGAAGGCTTTGGAGGTAGACGGTGTTCTTTCATCAACACCATTTATTTATAGCCAGGTAATGATTAAGAATGCCGGCAATATCTCAGGGGCTATTCTAAGGGGTCTGGATCCAGCCACAGCTGGTACGGTAATCGACATTGATTCTATGATAAAAGGAGGCTCACTTACTGTTTTAAAGAGATCTAAGGACGATCACCAGGGGGTCATTCTTGGTAGCGAGTTATCCAAGCATATAGGAGCGCTGCCAGGAGATACCGTAACCCTGGTATCACCTATAGGCAAATTGACGCCATTAGGGAGGGTGGCCAATGAAGGTAAATTTATGGTACGGGCCCTTTTTGAATCCGGCATGTATGAGTTTGATAGTTCAATGGTTTACCTCTCTTTAGATGATGCTCAGGATTTTCTCTCCCTTGGGAATGAGGTAACAGGGATCGAATTAAGGGTTAAAGACCCAGATGAGAGTGACAAAATAGGCGAGATTATTCAGGACAAACTTGGCTATCCTTACTGGACCAAAGACTGGAAGATGATGAATAAAAGCCTGTTTTCCGCCTTAAAGCTCGAAAAGGTGACCATGTTTATTATTCTGACCATGATAGTTCTCGTGGGTGCACTTAATATAATCAGCTCCTTGGTTATGCTGGTTATGGAAAAGACTCGAGATATTGCAATACTGAGAACCATGGGGGTATCGTCAAAGAGTATCATGTCTATTTTTGTCTTTCAGGGACTATTCGTTGGTCTTGTTGGTACCTTATTCGGACTGATATCCGGATCTTTTCTATGTCATCTCCTGGCACGATATAAGTTTATTAATCTTCCTCCAGACATATATTATATAACTACCCTGCCTGTTAGAATGGAATGGTTAGATGTTGTCTTTATCGTAGTAGCTGCAATAATCATCTCTTTCATAGCCACTATCTACCCTTCCTGGCAGGCCTCTAAATTAAATCCTGTAGAGGCGTTGAGATATGAATAGAAGTGCACTAAAGTTGCCACTCCCACCCTAACCCTCCCCCTTCAAGGCTGAGCCGTGCACACACTTGACACAGGGG
>CAZMUW010000096.1:0-6109 GCA_964569645.1 uncultured Desulfobacteraceae bacterium
TAGCGGAAGAGAAAGAGATCACGGCACCTCCAGAGGAGGTAGCGAAGGTTGAGGAGGAAAAGCCGCCAGCAGTGGAAGTAGCTAAGGAAGAAGAGGAATTTAAGAAGGCAGAGGAGGCCAGGAAAGAGGAGGCTGAGGAAAGAATGGCCATAAAATTTGAGGCGGCGTCAATCTATTTTGATTTTGATAAGTCTTTCATCAGACAAGAATATAGGCCCGTCCTCGAGAAAAAGGCAGAGTTCCTGAAAGATAATGCAAATATCCGTATAAGGATTGAGGGTAATTGTGATGAAAGGGGTACCAACGAGTACAATCTTGCTCTAGGGGATAGAAGGACCAATAGCGCATTGAATTTTCTTGTCTCTCTCGGAATCTCTCCTGACAGGATAGAGTCTATAAGCTATGGAGAGGAGAGACCTCTTGCCTCAGGCCATAATGAAGATTCATGGGCCCAGAACAGACGTGATGACTTCGAGATTATAAAGAAATAGTCTTTCTAAAATATAGGTATCCGGGAGGCAAGGCTTCTTTTGTATAAGAAACTGGCTTTTCCCCGTCTAAAACAATCTTGGCTAATTATTATGTCAAGAGAAAGAGGCCCCTGATGCATCTTTAGACGTTATGGGTTTAAGGAGGGGATGGGCAAGGAAGTAAAGGGATGGATAAGATATTCATGAAATTTCTCATCTTTCTTCCGGTCGTTATTTTTTTTGTAACCTCCTGTGCCTCCCAGAAGGATATAATTTATCTTAATAGCCAACTTAATGCCCTTTATCGACAAACAAAGAAAGAGGGGAAGAGAGTCGAAATATCCATAAAGGAACTGAAAGAGATAGAAAGGGTTTTGAAAAATGATCAGGACTCTATCCGTTTAAGTCTCGCCCAGCTTGGAGCGGACCTTGCGGAAATAAAAGACAATATCCAGGGATTGACTGGCAGGGTAGAAGAGAACTCCTATTTGTTGAAGAGGACCGTAGAGGGAGATACCACTGAAGAGGATGCTTTGGTATCCCAGATGAAAAAACTTTCTCTTATGGCTGAGGACCTAAAATCGAGGATAGAGAGCATTGAGAATCATGTCAGTTTTGAGATAACCCTTACTAAGAAAAAGGCTGGCTCAGAAAAGGCCTTGCCTGATCAGGATATTGGAAAAAAGGATAGTTCTCTTCCTGAGAAGAAAGAACTGACGGAGTCAGAAATCTATGAGAGAACAATGGTATACTATAAGGATGGTCGGTATGGTGAAGCTATAGCAGATTTTAAAAACTTTGTTAGATCGTACCCCAGATCTGACCTCGCAGATAATGCCCATTTCTGGATCGGTGAGTGTCATAGGGCCGTAGAAAAGTATGAGGAAGCAATTTTGGCCTATCAAAGGGTGATAAATGGCTATCCAAATGGAAATAAGGTTCCTTCAGCTATGTTACACCAGGCACTCGCCTTTGAGAAAATAAATGATAAGATAACCGCCAATCTCGTATTTAAGAAATTGGTTAAGGGGTTTCCGAAGACTGAAGAGGCGGAGATCGCCAGGAAAAGACTTAGTAAAAAGTAGTTATTCTTTATAAATCAGGTATGGCTTTCTTGATTCAAGGAAACCTTCCAACCCTTTAGAGCAAGCCTCCAAAAGCTTCTTAATATCTTTTCCCTCTTCCAGGGTGGCCCTTATTGAAGAATCTCCGAAGATAAGGTCTATGGGCAGCCTTTTAAAATCATATTCATAAGGTGGTTTCCGCCAGGCGAACTCGTCTCCATATGTTTCAATAATTATCTTGAGTAAGGCAAGTGATGTCCGATAAGGTCTATAGATATTAGGATTTAATACCTGAATCATAAAGCCGTTGCAAAGTTTCTCCTTCCATTTATTGAATGTAGGCCTAAAGCAATTTTCCTGAAGATAACATCCTTCAATGTCTTTAGATGCTAATCCTTTTTTGATTATAAAGGGGTTGATAAAAGGTGCCCCGAATATCTCGAATGGGCGGCATGTCCCCCTTCCTTCCGAGATATTTGTACCTTCCCAGATAACCTGCCCTGGATAAACTAAAGCAGTTTCAAAGAGAGGCATATTTGGGGAAGGCATGATCCATCTTAATCCTGTATCCTTCCATAACATGTGCCGACGCCAACCCTTGAGAGGAAGAACGGTGATATCACAGTCAATCTTAAAGACATCCTTAAAAAGGTATGCCAGCTCTCCTATAGTCATTCCGTGGCGCATGGGAAGCGCGAATGGTCCCACAAAAGAGTAAAATTCGGGACGTAAGAGATTTCCCTCTACTATTATTCCACCCAAAGGGTTAGGCCTGTCTAAGATAAGAACCCTTTTCCCCGCTTTAGCAGCTTCTTTAAGACAGTAAAGCATGGTAGCGATAAAGGTATACACTCTTGTTCCTATATCTTGCAGATCAATGATAAGAAGATCTATAGTATCGAGTATATCAGACAGTCTATCTATCTTGTTTCCATAGAGGCTGAATGCTGGGATATTTAACTCCGGATCAAAATAGTCTTCTGTCTCAACCATGTTGTCCTGATCTTCGCCCCTGAATCCATGTTGGGGTCCGAAAAGGATCTTGAGCTGTCCGGGAAGAAGAGCAGAGACTACATCTTTTGCGTTTTGCAAATTATGATCTACAGAGGCCTGATTGGCTAATAATCCAAAGGATTGACCCCTGAATCTTTTCCAGAATTTTTCCTCAAATTGATCCAAGCCTGTTGCAATCTTAGCCATTGTTCCCCCTTTGACTAATCGTAACTGTTCAGGTAGGCACTAAGGCACAAAGAATAGACCTGCCCGCCATCGCTCTCGCTCAGGCGAGTTTCCGAATTCCGGAACTCGGAAGCGGGCGAGTATGAGTTTTTCTCCCTTATCTCAAAAGCAAGAACGGATTACAAGAAAAACATTTGATGCAGTTCCGAATGCTTCAGGGCCTGCCCTGGCGCGACCTGCCAGCAAAAAAATGATGTAGTCGTATCACTTTGGAAGTGGGAGCTATATAACTCAGTTATTGCAAGCCAGGTCTGGGCCAGGGATATATAAAACATAGGGTACTAAAGGAATAATTCTGTAATCTTAGTGCCTTCGTGTCTTAGTGGCTGAATAGTTGCGACTAATCATTAATACAGACATCGTCAAATGGTTGAGTAGTTAATTAGTTGTTATTACTAAGATATTGAGCATAAGCGGGAAAATTGGACATTTGACTTTTGATCTCAGCTAACATGTTGATATTATTGTCATTTCTTTACCACTCAACCACTCAACTATTTTCTACTTAACGAAGTCTGTAATCACGCTAAATGGCCTGGGGATGGACATGCTTTTACGTTTGCTCTCTCGATTTGTTGAAGGTCTGGTAATCTTAGGCGCGACCATAATCGTGACCATTGTGACGATTGAGGTGGTCCTGCGCTATATCTTTGGCCTTTCCTTGATCTTCACCGAAGAACTCGCCCGGTACTTGATGGTCTGGATCGTCTTTCTGGGAGGTGCCTTAGCTGTCAAGGATGACTCACACATCAGAATTAACCTTCTGGTTAAACGGCTAAGCCCCCGGCTAGGCCAGCTTTTGCGCATCACCGCCCATGGGCTCACCATGCTCTTATTGGTAGTGCTGACGGTTGAGGGCATAAAGATCCTGCCACGGCAGTTGGATCAGATGTGTATCACCATAGACACCAGCATGTTCTACTTCTATCTGGCCATCCCGGTGGGCTCCATCTTGATGATCGTCTTCCTCCTGCCAAGGATCAGGGATGCGATCAGCAGGAGACCGGAAAAGTATGAGCCGGCACAAGAAAGGCGGCCATAATGCTGGTGACCCTGCCTATCGTATTCGTGGTGACCATTCTCCTTGGGGTTCCCGTAGCCTTTTGCCTCGGCCTGGCCGGTGTTGCCTTTATCCTTGTCTCCGAACACATGCCCTTCAACATCCTTCCGACCTTGATGTTCGGCGGCATTGACTCCTTCCCCTTGATGGCCATTCCTTTCTTTATCATGGCCGGGGATTTGATGACCCGGTGTGGCGTCCTGCCCAGACTGGTCGACCTGGCCGACAGCATAGTCGGCCATCTGAAAGGTGGCCTGGCCTATGTCAATATCCTGGCCAGCATGTTCTTTGCCGGGGTGACAGGTGTGGCCGTGGCTGATACAGCCGCAATAGGCTCCATGCTGGTTCCCAGCATGATAAAACAGGGCTACACCCGAAGCTTTTCCGCCGTGGTGACCGCGGCTTCATCCATCATGGGCCCAATCATCCCGCCTAGCGTCGCCATGTTGATCTATGCCTACGTTTATGGCGGCGGGATCTCGGTGGCAAAGCTCTTTCTGCTTGGCGCGGTGCCCGGTTGCATCATTGGCTTTGGCATGATGGGCCTGGTCTATGCCATGTCTTTCAAAGGAAGATTCCCTGTCAGCTCCAGCGGCTTTAGTTTTAGGAGCATGGCCAGGCGGACCGTGGCCGCCATACCCGGCCTGATGGTCCCGATCATTATCCTGGGAGGGATATTAGGCGGGGTATTTACGCCTACCGAAGCTGGTGCGGTGGCTGTGACCTATGCCCTCATCATCGGTGTTTTCCTGACCCGCAAACTGGGGCTCAGGGACATCGCCAAGTGCTTCCTGGTGAGTTGTAAGACGAGCGCGATCGTATTTATGCTGCTGGCCACGGCCAAGGTGGTCTCGTGGATACTGACCGCCCATCAGGTTCCCCAGATGGTGGCCCAATCCTTCCTGAAATATACCTCCTCCCCACAAGTTTTCCTGGTGCTGGCCATTGTCTTTCTTCTGCTTCTGGGGTTCGTCCTGGAAGCAGTGGCGACCATGATCATGCTGATTCCTGTCTTTGGGCCAGTAGCTCAGGCCTTTGGGGTTGAGCCACACCACTTCGGCTTGCTGGTGGTCATGACCGTCCAGGTGGCCCTTATTACGCCACCGGTGGCCCTGGGTCTGTTCATAGTGTGCCCCATCGCCAAATGCTCTATTGAGGAGGCTGCCCGGGGGATCTGGCCCTTCCTGTTGCTCGTCTTCGGTGTGATCCTTCTGGTGGCGTTCTGGCCGGGAGTGACGACCTGGCTGCCGCGACTTTTCGGTTATTAACCTTGATGATAAAAGGAGGAAGCAATCATGCTCAACAAACAACAATATTATGATGTGCCATATGGGTACCGTGCCAAAGTCGGCCTCATTGTGGTAGGGCCCAACCTCAACCCGACCCCGGAGATCTGTCGCATGCTCCCCGGCTACGTGCAGATGCGGGAAACGAGGATCCACATGGAACCGGTGGTCAATATCGCTGAGTGCTCGAAATTGAGTGAGCCATTAGGGCAAGCTACTAAGCTCTTGGCAGAGGGAATGACTTCTCCCATATTAGGCAATAATTCAGCTATTGCCTTTGCTTGCACTGCGGGTTCTTTAGTGGGAGGTCCCGGGTGGGACAAAAAGGAAGTCGAGACCATGCAGGCGCAAAGCCGGGGTATCCCTTGTACGACTACGGCTACGGGGGCTGAGGAAGCCATGCGCTTCATGGGGCTTAAAAAGATCGTCCTTGCGGGACCATACATCAAAGAGATTGACGAAAAATTCCGCGTTTTTTATGAGGGATCGGGTTTTGATGTGCTCAAGATGGTCGGTCTTGGCATTGAAGATCTCTATGAGATCGGGGCAACAAAGCCCTCTCAAGCGTACCAGACTGCTATGGAGGCAGTGGTTCCAGAGGCAGATGGGATCTTCATCACATGCACAAACTTTCGGTGCAGCGATGTCATAGAAGAGATCGAAAACGATTCGGGGAAGCCGGTCGTCACCTCCAATCAGGCCACAGCCTGGCACCTCATGAAACTCCTGGGCATTAATGATGTTGTAGATGGGTATGGCCAGCTTCTCCGAAAGACTCCTCGAGTTTAATAAATTAGACAGGATTACAGGATAAACATGATAAAAATTGAAAAGCACAATAAATAAAGCGTTCTATAACCAAAGGCGGGTTGGATTTTCTAAAAAGATTCCATCCCGCCAGCAGATTGGAATTAAGTAAAAAAAATGATGTCAATCCTGTTCATCCTGTCAGATAAAAAAGGAAATTCCTATACTATCGAGTTAGGTGGG
>CAZMUW010000097.1:0-6092 GCA_964569645.1 uncultured Desulfobacteraceae bacterium
GCCTGATCAAAAGAAAGTAAAAAATTGCAAATATAATGATCAGGGGTAAAAATGCACCCAGACCACCCCCCTGTCCTGCACCACCTCCGGTGCCCATAGCGTAAGCTAAATCAAACATTTATCGCCCTCCATTTCTCTTTTGGATTTATAAAGATTCGACTTCCCCTCTGAAAAATCGTGGCTAAATTCAGCCAGTTTATCCTCTCTTATAGCCTGCCTTATCCCAGACATTAGATGAGCATAGTAATAGAGATTATGAATGGTATTCAACCTAAAGGAAAGTATTTCCTTTGTAAGAAAGAGGTGCCTCAAATAGGCCCGCGAATAATTGGAGCAGGTGTAACAAGCACAGCCCTCTTCGATAGGTGAATTATCTTCTGCATACCTTGCATTCTTTATCATCAACCTTCCCTTATGGGTAAATAACATACCATTTCTGGCATTCCTGGTAGGCATTACACAATCAAACATATCAACACCCGTTTTCACTGACTCAATTATATCCTCTGGTGTTCCTACCCCCATAAGATACACTGGCTTTTCCTCTGGAAGAAACGCCCTTGTCAATCTGATCACATTCTCTCTGGTGCGTTTATCTTCTCCAACAGATAAACCGCCCAGGGCATA
The DNA here is from genome assembly GCA_964569645.1 of uncultured Desulfobacteraceae bacterium. Lineage (GTDB taxonomy): Bacteria > Desulfobacterota > DSM-4660 > Desulfatiglandales > B25-G16 > JABXJZ01. Next base: position 628 of record CAZMUW010000097.1, read on the forward strand.
GCCGTCAAAGCCCATACTTACAAGGCCCCTGGCACTCATCTCCCTTAATTCAGGATAAATTCCACCCTGAACAACACAGAAAAGGGCCTGCCCATTATATTTCCTTTCCTCCAGACATCGCCGGGCCCATTGTTCAGTAAGCTTAACTGAGGCGAGGACATAATCGTGGTCAGCACCAAAAGGCGTGCATTCATCTAAGGTCATGATAATATCTGCTCCAAGGGCCCTCTGAATTTCCATAACCTTTTCAGGGCCAAGGAAATGGGTTGAACCATCTAAATGAGACCGAAAGGTAACCCCGTCAGCTGATATAGTCCTGAGTCTTGAAAGGCTTAAAGTTTGGAATCCTCCGCTATCAGTAAGTATAGGCCCTGACCAGTTCATAAAGCAGTGAAGGCCGCCGAGTTTCTCTATCAGCTCATGTCCTGGCCTCAGGTAAAGATGATATGTATTTGCCAGGATTATTTCCACTCCCGCATCCCTGGCCTCCTCGGGTGATACCCCCTTGATTGCTCCTGCTGTTCCAACAGGCATAAATACGGGAGTCTCAAGCCTGCCATGATCTGTTACTATATCCCCAAGCCTGGCCTTGCTTGATCTACACCTTTTGAAAACCCGGAATTCCACGGTTTTGGTTCCCTTTTAAGTGCCTAAAGTAAGCAAAAGTGCCTAAAGTGAACTAAAAAGTTTCAAGTGCCTAAAGTGAGCTAAAGTTACCCTTTGAAATCATTAATTGATCTACTTTTTCCCGATAGATGAAAAAATAGCAAGCAGTTCACTGCACTCATCATATTCAGATTTCACCTTCTCGCGGGGTAACCACTTTGCATCTAAAATGACTTCTATCCAGTATTGCGTTTCACTCGCTTAACCTTCACAGATCTTGATCTTATTTTTGAAATCTGCCTTGCTTCTGGCTCGATTGGCTTTTCACCCTAAAATTCTTTATTATCTATCACTTTAGGCACTTTAGTCACTTGAAACTTTAGGCACTCTAATTCAGCTTATCAGCATCGCATCTCCGTAACTGTAAAACCTGTACCTGTTTTCTACCGCACAGCGGTAGGCCCTCATGGTCAAATCAAGTCCAGCAAAGGCTGCCACCATAAAAAGAAGCGAAGAACAAGGTAAATGAAAGTTTGTTATAAGGGCATCAACCGCCTCAAAATTAAATCCTGGATATATCAACAGATCAGTGTTTCCAGAATCAGCTGCTATTTTCCCTTTTTTCTTGCATATAGTCTCTAAGGCTCTAACAACCGTGGTGCCCACGGCAACAACCCTTCTGCCCTCGACCTTAGCCCTCTCAATCGCCCTGGCAGAATCATGACCAACAAGATATGACTCTTTCCCCAAGCAATGTTCTCTGATGTCTTTTACCCTCACAGGTCTAAAAGTATCATACCCCACCAGGAGGGTTATGCTAACTATATCTACTCCCAGGGATTGAAAGGACTTGAGCAGATCATGGGTAAAATGCAGGCCAGCTGTAGGTGCTGCTACCGCCCCTGAAAAACGGGAGAATATGGTCTGATATCTTTCCCTGTCCGTATCTAATCGTCTATCATTGCTGTTTCTTTTTATATAAGGTGGCACGGGAAGGCAACCTCTTTTTTTCAAGACATAATTAAGGGTATGTTTACCTTCAAATCTGAGCTGAACCCTCCCGTCTTCACCTAAGCCTTTAACAATGCCTATCAGGCCATCCGGAAACAGCATACTGCTTCCTATTTTTGGCCTCTTTGATGTCCTTACCAGACACCAGCGTATGTCCTGCCCCCTTTTAGGAGTCATGACTGGATGCTCAAGAACTAAAATTTCTACCCGCCCTCCGGTTTCCTTTTTACCATATAATCTGGCTGGCACCACCCTGGCATCATTCACAACCAATAGGTCGCCCTCTCCAAGCAGAGAGGGTAGATCAAAAAAACAATAGTCGCCAATCTTCCCCGTAGACCTTTTTACACACAGAAGACGGGATCCGTCCCTTTTCAAGGCCGGTTCCTGGGCAATTAATTCAGCAGGGAGGTCATAATCATAATCTTCCAGGCAATACATCAGCAGTTCGCTTCGCTCCCATCTTTCCATCCTTCCTTTCCCAAACTTGTCAACCAAACGAATAAATGGCTATGCAATATGTTGTAGAATTTCCGAGATACTAATTACTTAAAGATATAAGTCACGAGGAGACCAAAACACATAGCCAGAAAACCAATTATCCTTAATTGATTATCAGGAACCTGTTGGATCTGTCTTAACCACTTCTTCATCTTATCTGGAAATGCTAAATATGGAAATCCTTCAACAATAAGAACCAGACCCAGAAGGCAGAACAATAATTTCATTTAGCGATACCAATCAAATGAGAAGATATTCTGATAAAGGATCACATGCTGAAAACCCTAACTTTACTAATCCTATAATAATAAACTTTTTTAAGAGATCTTTCAAGTCACTATACTTACTCAGACCACGTCACAGTCTAACATAACTTATTGATTTTTCAGCTTCTTATACAACATCAGATATTAGTATCCCGATTTTTTTCCTGTTATGCTCTCTATTTCTACCTTTATGATTACTGTATCTTTGAGTGCGGCCTCCGGATATGTGAATGACCTGCCTGAATAATGTTGCATGATAATATCAAATGTCCTGCGCTTTGATTCTGGATCATCGATGACCGAAGCCTTCCCAAATCCAATAACGCTCCGGTATTTCATGCCCCATTTACATGCGTTTTTAGCCTCCATAATTTCATGATCAATATCGAGCTCGAAACAAACATTATTATTCTTCCTGAGTATGTCCAATTTTTTACCTTCCCGAGCGGAGTGAAAATACAGGGTATTATCTTTATACCCAAAGCAAAGAGGAATAATATATGGACGATTGTCTTCTGACAAAGCTATTCGGCAAACAGATGATCTGAGAATGATTGATTCGATGAAGGTTCTATCAGTGATTTCCTTTTCTTTTCTTCTCATCTCATGCCTGTGATTGTAGTCATTGTTGTTTTCATATAATTATTGAATGAGTGGAATTTTTCGCCGATTCTAAAAATATATGTTGCTTATACAAATAAATGAAGATGAAATCAATAAAACTCAGTGAAAGAATGAATAAACGGCCTGAAAGACTCTCAGATCAGATACCGCCTTTGGCTTCTCAAAGCAAAAGAATTTTCGTCGATCGCCCTGGCAACCGCAAGAATGCCGTCTAAATGATCATATTCATGTTGCAATAACTCAGACAAGTCGTCTTCAAGCAACACGGCTTGGTCTTTCCATTCCATATCTTTATATTTGATCTTGCAGCTCCTGTGTCTTTTAACTTTTACAAAAAGGTCTGGGAAGCTTATACAATCATCCCATAACTCTATCATTTCTTTACTTCTCTCATCCAATACCGGATTGATGAAAACTACAGGCTTATCAATATACATGTAAACCAATCTTTTCATTACTCCAATCTGTGGAGCTGCTATAGCCCTGCCTGCGCCATATCTCTTTCTAAAATCGGTGAGAGTATCGTGAAGATCAGTAACCACATCAGCTATTGCGCTCAACTCAGCTCTCTTCACCGGTTCTGATACCTCATATAATCTCGGATTTCCAAGTAATAAAACCTCTCTGACAGCCATAACTTATTCCTTTTCAATTATTCCTTGCTCCGATTGAAGAAGGGGATTAGAAGTAACTGGTCACTAAAGGAGATTGGTCCAGTACCGATAAAACATCACTGTGAACATTTACAAATGGTCAGCTCAGCCTTTGTCTCAAATATGTATACCGTTTCTGCGTCTTGTCGTTCCTGACCCCAATCGCCAGTGCCTTCATAGTGCCAACCATTACCACCAGCCTTCTGCCTCTGGTTACGGCTGTGTAAACCAGATTACGCTGCAAAAGTATATAATGCTGGGTAAGTATGGGCATGACCACGGCTGGATATTCAGAGCCTTGAGATTTGTGAACTGACACCGCATAGGCCAGAACGATTTCATCTAGATCTGTAAAAGCATATGGGACTTGTCGTCCATCGAAAGAAATGGTCATCTCCTGGTCTTCAGGGTCGATAGTGGTGATTCTTCCGATGTCACCGTTAAAGACCTCCTTATCATAATTGTTCTTGACCTGCATGACCTTGTCGTTAACCCTGAAAGTCCATCCCCCTCTTGAAACCCCGTTTTCACCCGGATTCAGCACCTTTTGCAATTCCACATTGAGGTTCCCAGCCCCCACTACGCCCTTGTGCATAGGAGTAAGTACTTGAATGTCGTCAACAGGATCAAATCCAAAACGGCGAGGTATACGCTCCTTGGTGAGCTCCAGTATGATTCTAAGTACCTCTTCAGGGTCTTCCTGCTCAATGAAATAGAAATCATCCAGTTTTTGCCCGGACGATTTGAATGAAGGGAGCAGGCCACTGTTGATCTTGTGGGCGTTGACGATAATCAGGCTTTCCTTGGCCTGACGGAAAATCTCGTTCAGCTCCACTACCTGCATTTGGCCGGATGCGATAATGTCTTTGAGAACATTTCCAGCCCCAACAGAGGGAAGCTGATTTACATCCCCCACCAGGATGAAAGTAGCCCTTGGAGGAATAGCCTTCAGCAGGTGATGCATCAGGATTGTATCAATCATCGAGGCCTCATCTACGATCAAGAGATCGCAATCGAGCGGTCTTTGTTCGTTTCTCTGGAATCCCCCTTTCCGAATGCTGTACTCCAGCATCCGGTGAATGGTCTTGGCCTCATGACCGGTAGCCTCGCTCATCCGCTTTGCAGCCCTGCCTGTGGGGGCAGCCAGCATGATTGTCACCCTGAGCGTTGAAAAGATCTTGAGAATGGCATTAATGATTGTGGTTTTACCTGTACCCGGTCCGCCAGTGATTATCATTACCTTATTCTCAGCAGCGCATCTCATAGCCTCCACCTGTTTTGCTGCAAGGGTGATAGTAAGTTGCTTTTGCACCCACTCTATGGCCTTGTCTGAATCGATCTCCCGGATCGATTTAGGAGTATTTATTAGGGTTTTCATCCGGGTGACGATGTTGGTTTCAGAAAGGTGGAACCTGGCAAGATAAACCGCCTTGTTGTTTTCCCTAAAATCCTCAACACCCTCCTTCAGGTCCTCGATGACAATCATTTTGGCAGCTGAGATGGCATCAAGTGCCTTGACAATGACCTCGCGATCTACCCCAAGGACCTCCTGACACTTCTTAACAAGAGGTTCATAGGGGTAATAGACATGACCTTCATCAGCGAGCTGGTTGAGGACGTAGAGTATACCTGCTTCCGCCCTCAATTCAGAATCTTTGGGAAATCCCAGTTTCTCCGCAATACGGTCAGCGGTGAGAAATCCAATGCCAAAGATGTCTGTTGCCAGGCGGTAGGGATTCTCCTTCACTATCTTTATTGATCGGTTTCCGTATTGTTTGAATATCTTCGTGGCATAGCCTGAACC
>CAZMUW010000098.1:0-6061 GCA_964569645.1 uncultured Desulfobacteraceae bacterium
TCTTCAGCCACTTCCCACCTGCCCGCTATGCCTTCCCCCAAACTAAAAAAGACTCAATGATGTTGCTTGTTAAATTGCCGGTTAGTTAACCGATCTGATATGAGCTATGGCAGGCGGGTTCTATCAAACGCATAATGACCTCTCATTTTAAAATTGATTCTTAACTTTCCTGTTAGGAAACATAGCTGATAAGCGCCAGGGTTTTTAGTGGAAACACTTGACGCTATGGAGGAACTTTTCTACATTACAGAAAAGATAGCGAAATAACAACCTTTTTCCTCACTGATAGGTGCCAGTTATGCCGGAAAAATCCCTTAATGATCCTCATGGACGAATTAGAGTTATTGAACTTCAAGATATTGATCCATCCCCTTTTCAACTGCGTAAACATTTTGATGAAGATAAACTCAAAGGACTTGCGGCGAGCATTAAACTGGAGGGATTGATTGAGCCGATTGTCGTGCGTCCTTATGGAGAGCGTTACCAACTTATTGCCGGAGAGAGAAGATGGTGAGGCATCAGGGATTACACGGATATCAAGGCCATTAAGGCTCAGATTGTAACAGCAGACGATCTTCAGGCACGACGTATCTCCGCTGCTGAAAACCTTCGGCGGGAAGACCTTTCCGCCATCGAAACCATTGAATTGAAAACACTCTTAGGAAAACTTGACGCTGTGAGAACCAGCAAAGCCCGAAATTCTGAAATTTCTCGTGAAGCGAAGTTGCTGTTCTACAAATTTGTAGAACAGCTGGAAAAAATATTCAAGAATTTGCCTAAGCCCCTAGAATGGCTATCTTTTTACTTGCATGACCTTCCCTTGCTAATAGACTTTTGTGAAGAGGTCAGTAAAGGGGTTGGTTCCAAAACGACCTGACAATATAGTATAATAGGGATAAGCTTTTTGTATGCCAAGACAGCCAAGACTTGATGCACCCGGGGCCTTACATCATGTTATGGGCCGGGGCATTGATGGAATAAAGATATTTAGCAACAGGAAGGATCCGGAAGATTTTCTTGAACGTCTGGCCGATCTGTGCAGGGCAGATGCCTTAAGCGCCTACGCGTGGGCCTTTATGGGAAATCACTTTCATATCTTGCTCAGAACAGGAAACCAAGGGCTGTCCAATAGGATGAGGAAGCTTTTAACAGGATACGTAGTCAATTATAACCGCAGACATAAGCGATATGGCCATCTTTTTCAGAACCGATACCCCAGTTAAATAAGTGTTTCCCATAAGATTTGCTCAAATCACCTTCAATGCAATCATGGACTGTCAATGTCAAATACAAAGGCATTTCCCGTGGTAGGCGACCTGAGTTAGCAGGAGGAGGTCTTATTCGCAGCCTTGGGGGATGGTCACAGGTTCTTTCTTTAAGGCTATCTTTCACGATACCTGATTTACCTTCTTTGGTAAAGGAGGTATGTGAGGGGGAAGGGGTAGATGAGGCAGAGCTACGTTCAGCATTGAGAAAGAGGCAGGCCGTGAAGTCGCGTAGAGTATTCTGTCAGATAGCGGTAAAAAAAACAGGTGGCTAAGTTTATAAAAGGAGGTAAATAAGAATGAAGAAAATCAAATTGACTCGCTGGCAAAAGATTTTTATTATGTCAGGTATCGCTTTTCTTTATCTGTTTTTGAAGGTTTTCGTATTTCAATTACTTGTATAAGCCAAAAGGAGGGAAAAATCATGAGCGCCTTATTAGATTTTGTTTATCGATTCATTTCAAAAAGCTGGGACACCTGGACGTTAGTATTATTGGTGATCTCGATGACACTACTACCTTATGCTATTTTTTCTTTTTCAAAGAGCCGTTTGATCTTTGTTATTATCTTACTCATAGTGGGGCATATCAATAAGCAGAATTTCGGCGTTAGAATAGGGTTTATGGCTTCTGGACTCATAGCCGGAATGATCATTAGACTTATGTAGCAGGTTTTCTTTCACCGATTCTTGACTGCTTGTGCTCAATTTTTCGTATCTGATCCAGGTGGAGTAATGCCTTTCCAAAAGCAATCGAGTTTCTGCAAACATGAGTTAGGTGCCAGTTCTTACTTAGGATTATTTGCTCGTGTTAAGAGTCCTAAAGCAGACAAAAGTTTTGAATAGGACGGGGGTCTTTCATCGAACCTAAGATAAGGAATGATGGATTAATGGGGTATTGGAGCAAAACAGAACACAGAACAGAACTACGAAGATCCTCTAAGACTGACTACCCCATTCCTCCATTGCTCTCCCACCATAGTGGGCTGAGCAGGGGCAACTAAGTTCATTCCTTTTGTTCCGTCAAGGCTGCAAGGATCTTCTCTGGTGTAATGGGCAGTTCCTTTATCCTGACTCCTGTGGCATCATAAATGGCGTTTGCTATGGCAGGGGCAGTAGGGACGAGGCCAGGTTCAGCGACACCTTTTGCCCCGAACGGGCCATTCTGGTCATTTGTCTCAATGCATTCCACGTGAATGGGAAAATCGATATCAGGGGCTGACATTATCTTGTAGTCAAGGAAGCCTGGATTCAGATTTTTACCTTTCTCGGTCTTGTATTCCTCACAAAGGGCATACCCAATACCCATGACAATCCCTCCGTAAATCTGCCCTTTTATGGTCTGTTTATTAATGACCTTACCTACGTCATGGGCAGCAACAAATTGGATGATCTTGACCTCGCCTGTCTCCATGTCTACCTCCACTTCCGCTCCCTGGGCCCCAAAAGAGTAAGTGGTGGACAGATTCCCTCTAAATGTCTTCTGGTCAATCATCTCGTTACGAGGATCATAGAAGGCCTCAGTTACAATCATAGTCCCTTGCTCTTTAAAATGGGACTCTCTAAGCATCTCCTCGAGGTTGACACGAAGTAAGGGATTGTCAGGATCCTCTTTAAGGAAGATATAGTTTTCCTTCATGTCGAATTCGTCTGGCTCAAAAAACCCTTCAAAGTCCAGCTCAGGGATCTTGAAGGAAGGATCCCTTTTTTGCCTCCTTTTTAGGTTGGAGTAAACACGGTGCATAAAATGTAATGAGGCCAATTCAAATATCTTCTCCCTGGCCTTTTCCGCTGCCATGATAGCAGCATTGCAGGAGGTAAAGGCCCCCCTGCTTGCATGGGTTCCCACATCCCATGGGCAGATGGATGTATCTCCAGCTATAATGGTAACCTTTTCCGGAGTGACTCCAAGTGCCTCTGCTGAAGCCAATGCCAGTGCTGAATTAAATCCCTGCCCCATCTCTACGCCACCGGTTATTACGGAAACATTTCCAAAATCATCAAGCTTCATAATGACACCAGTCCCATCGGAACGGTAGACCCTGGCTCCTCCCCCAACATGGATTAAGGAGGCCATCCCAAATCCTCTTCCTTTACCCCTTCCCCTTTTATTTTTCCAGTCAAGCCTTTCAACTACACTCAGCAGGCACTCCTTGAGACCGCATGTAGAGATTTTCAGGCCCATTGGGGTCGTCTCATTGGGTATATTGGTATTTATCATCCTGAATTCAGATGGATCAATCCCAGCTTTTAAAGCAAGCTGATCCATATTGCACTCAACAGCCCAGGTGGCCTCAGGATTTCCGTAACCCCTCATGGCCTGACAGTAGGTGTTATTTGTATAGACTATCTTTGTCTCATAAAAGACATTGGGCACCCTATAGAGGGAGGATATGGCTAACATCATGACACTTGGCGTGGTGGCACCCCACGAGGTATAGGCCCCATTATCCAGGGTCATTCTGACCTCCCGAAAGGTGAGTTTGCCTTCCCTGTCGCACCCCTGTACGATGTGGGTCTTGGTAGGCTGCCTCGGTGACAGGGCTGTGAATTCCTCCTCCCTATTAAGGAGTATTTTTACCGGTCTGCCGGTTTTATGAGCTAGGAGGATGGCTATGAACTCATACCCATGCGTATCAAGCCCTGAACCGAATGAACCTCCGAGGGTTGGAACAACGACCCTGGTCTTCTTACCTTTTAGCCCCATTGCTGACAGGGCCATATTAAAATCATTCTGCGCCAGAAAGGGGATCTGGGTCTTGGTATAAATGGTAAGGTTATTCTGCGAATCGAATTCGGCGATGCATCCGGCTGTACCCATACATGAGTGCTGTATCAGGGGAGTCTGAAAATGATCTTCCACAGTGTAGGCAGCCTCATTTTTGGCCTTTTCCACATCGCCGGCTACGAATTTCCAGGGTACTGGGACCAGATTGTCCGATTTGGGCCGTCCCCTTGCATCAACCTCGTGAATAAGCGGGGCCCCCTCTTTCAAGGCATCTTCAGGGGTAAACACAGCGGGGAGCTCCTCGTACTCTATCTTGATCAGGCCGATCGCCTCTTCTGCAATTTCAGGGTCAATAGCAGCAACAGCAGCCACCTCATCCCTAAACTGGCAGACCTTATCCCTCTTTAAAGCGAAATTATCTCTTATGAATCCGATCCGAATCTCAGGCGTGTTATACCCTGTAATAACCGCATGAACTCCGGGTAACTTCTCGGCCCTCGAAGTATCTATATGCTTTATCCTGGCATGGGCATATTCACTGAATTTGATTTTTCCATAAAGCATGCCCGGCCTCACAAGGTCGTGGATGTAAAGGGCCTTGCCAGCCGCTTTATCAGGTGCATCTGGCCTGGGAGCCTCGGTACCAATATAGTTATATTCTGTCATGAAATCTTCCCCGAGCTTAACTGGCTCAAAAGGCTGCTATTCAAGCGATCTGGCAGCCTTTTTTATGGATTCAACTATCTGAACATATCCTGTACAGCGGCAGAGATTTCCTGCAATAGCCTTCCTTATCTCCTCTTCTGTAGGATTGGGATTTTTATCGAGCAACGCCTTTGCCGACATAATCATGCCCGGGCTGCAAAATCCGCACTGGATACCCCCATTTTCCACAAAGGACTGTTGTATAGGATGAAGCCTGTTACCTTCCCCCACAAGACCCTCGATAGTGATAACAGATTTCCCCTCAACCTCAAAGGCTGGATAGATGCATGAATTCATATTAAGCCCGTCAACCAGAACAGTGCATGCACCGCACTCTCCTTGCCCGCACCCTTCCTTTGTCCCGGTCAGCTGAAATGTATCCCTGAGAAGATGCAGGAGCATCTTATGGGATTCTATCTCTGCCGAGACCTCACGGCCGTTAAGGGTAAAGTGAATGACCTTTTTCATCTGTCTTCCCCCATCCCTTTAATGGCCTCCTCAATTGCCCTCTTTACCAGCACACCTGACATAATCCTCCTGTATTCCTCTGTGGAGCGAACATCTGTTATAGGGTTTACCTCTTCCTCAACCATCTTTCCTGCCCTATTTAAAAGCTCAGGGGATATCTCCTGGCCCTCAATCATTTTTTCAATTGATTTAAGTCGTAATGGTACCGGAGCAACTGCCCCTACTGCAAGGCGGCATTTCTTGCAGACTTTATTATCCATAACAAGAAGAGATGCTGCATTGACAATAGCGATGTCCGTTGTGACTCTACCTATCTTTAAAAATGCCATTATAGTTTTTCCTATCAGAGGAGGGATCCTGATCCTGGTAAGGATCTCGGTCATATCCATACATGTCTGAGCAGGACCCTTGAAAAAATCCTCAATTGCCACCTCCCTCTGGCCTCCAGGGGCTTCCAGTCTTAAGCCGGCCTCCATTACCAGAAGAGGGGGCGAGCAATCAGCTGATGGGGCTGAGTTGCAAAGGTTGCCTCCAACAGTAGCTACATTCCTGATCTGGGGGGTTGCAAGGGCCTTCGCTGCCTGGGACAGGGCCGGATAATCTTGGCCAATAGCTGGATCTCTTTCTATATCCCCCAGGAGGGTCATGCTGCCCAACACCAAGTCCCTGTTCTGCCTGATGCCGGATAGCCCCTCAATTCTTCTCAATGAGATCAGTGCATCAGGCTGGATTACCGCTTTCTTTATGTTGGCAATAAGATCAGTGCCCCCTGCAATGTATTTGGCCCTGCCCTTACTCTTTTCCATCAGGGCGTATGCATCCTTAAGGGTTTCAGGCTGATAGTAATCAAATCTTTTCATAAAGACCCCTGAAATTTGTCAGTTGTCATTAGTCATT
>CAZMUW010000099.1:0-6053 GCA_964569645.1 uncultured Desulfobacteraceae bacterium
GAATTGCAAAATAAAAAATGCAAAGTGCAAAAATCAAAATTGGGTTTCCCTAAGGGTTTATTAACGCAACCTCCTACCTTTGATTTTGCATTTTTCAATTTACATTCTGCATTTTGCATTGGACGTCTCAAAAATCTGACACAAATGTTAAGATCTTAGCTTATATAGACGTCTAGAGAGATCACGGGGATAAGGAGCATACACCGAATATCCATGATAAACAACAGCAATATGCATCGACTGACTTTCAAGGACAAAGAAATCATTCTCATCGGGACAGCCCATGTGTCCAGGGAAAGTGCTGACCTGGTAGGGGAGGTCATTGAAGAGGAAAAGCCGGATACGGTGTGTGTCGAACTCTGTCAATCCAGATATCAATCGATCACACAAAAGAACCGATGGCAAAACAGCGATCTTATCAAAGTGATCAAGGAAAAAAAGACCTTTCTCCTCTTGTCAAATCTCATGCTTATGTATTTCCAGAAGAAAATCGGGCAGAAATTGGGCATCAAGCCGGGTGAGGAAGTCATGCGAGCCATCCAGGCAGCAAAGGCCGTGGGGGCTCCTATTCATTTGGCGGACAGGGACATACGCACCACCTTAGCAAGGACATGGCGTCTCATGGGCCTATGGACGAAGATAAAGCTGTTAGCCCAGTTCATTTCTTCAGTAGGAGAAGTGGGTGACATCAAAGAAGAAGATATTGAGAAGATGAAAAGGAAAGATGTGCTTGAGACGCTCCTTTCAGAAATCGAGGAATCCTTTCCTGAAATAAGGCGTATCTTGATCGATGAAAGAGATCAGTACCTTGCTCATAAGATCAGAAACGCGCCAGGCAAAAAGATTATCGCAATAGTTGGGGCCGGACATGTTCCAGGTGTTCAAAGATATTGGGAAAAGCCGGTAGATATAGACGTGCTAAACCAAATTCCTCCCAAAGGCAAGTTCTTCAGGCTCCTGAAGTGGGGCATTCCGGCTCTCATAGTGTGCCTGATTATTCTGGGTTTTTTCACTGCTGGAACCACCACCGGCACCCATATGATCAAATGGTGGGTTTTGGCAAATGCCATCCTGGCAGGCCTTGGAGCCACGATTGCACTGGGCCATCCTCTAACTGTTCTTTCCGCAATTGTTGCCTCTCCCCTGACATCTCTCAATCCCATGCTTGCGGCCGGTTGGGTTTCTGGTCTGGTCGAGACCTTCTTGAGGAAACCAAAAGTCAGGGATTTCGAGAACCTGCCCAAAGACATCTCGTCCCTGAAAGGATTCTGGAGAAATAAGATCACACGGATTTTGCTGGTCGTGGCATTTACGAATATAGGTAGTTCGCTGGGAACCTTCGTGGCTATACCTCTGATGGTTAAGGTATTCGCATAAACTGTGAATCTTGCCAGGTCTTGACATTATATTTGATTTGCCGTTTCCTCAGACACCGGACTCAGAATCAATCGTAAGGCTAAACCAGGGTTTAGTCCTCATCCACAATGGCAACGGGGCGCACCCAACCTGCACTGGCCCCCTTGATCTTAACCGGGAAACAACAAACCGTAAACCCATATGACCGGCCAATGGCAGAAAGGTTGGCCATCTTCTCCATATGGCAATAACCGATCTCAATGCCGGTAAAGTGGGCTTCCCAAATTACCTTTTGGTTCCCAGTCTCCTGGAACTCCCTGGCCAGGAAAGGAAGTGGGCGGTCCCAACTCCAGGCATCGATCCCCACCACCTTTACCCCTTTTTCAGTAAGAAAGAGGGTGCTCTCCCGATCCATGCCAGCACCTTTGACTAAGTACTCAGGGGTGCCCCAGGCTGCGTCAGCACCGGTTTGTATCAGGACAATGTCGAGAGGCCTGATCTCATACTGAATCCTCTCGAGTTCCTTCTTTATGTCTGCTACGGTGATCCGTTCACCGTCATCCTTATAGCGAAAATCCAGCACTACACCGTGGTTGAAGCACCACTCAAGAGGGATCTCGTCAATGGTCAAAGCAGGTTTACCCCGGTCCATAGTAGGATGATAGTGATACGGGGCATCCAAATGAGTGCCACTATGGGTGGTCAGGGTCAAAATTTCCAGTGCCCAGCCCAAACCCCCAGGCAACTGCTCTTTGGTGATACCTGGAAAGAAATCCTTCATCTGCTCGGCACCCTGGGTATGGTCAATGTACTCTATCTTTGGGATTATGATGACCGGATCACTGGGAAGGTCCGGCTCAATGCTTATGCTGAGATCAACAAAACGCTTACGTCCCATAACTGTACTCCCCTTTCCCTGGATCGGATGCATGTACGGCATGCGGAGAGATACCTATGCCATCCGGAATTATACGAGCAACCAATGACAGAAATGAATGAGCGAAAACTTTCTTCGGAAGATCGCAAAGCTCAAATCTTGAACTTGGCATGTTTTCTATCTGCCGCTTATATCCTTCATCCTAAAGAAAAACGCAAGAATCGAGAAATCTTCAAGATCCTTCATGCATACTCGGCTGAAGCAGGATCATTTCCATCGCAACCATCCCTACAGGAAGGATGCCATAATGATTCACCGAATATCCGCAGGGTGAGTCTTTTAACTTCATTTATAATCTCATCCTTATCAATAGTTGTGAATTGTCTATCCCTAAATACTATCCTGCCGTTTATTATAACATCTCTGACATCGCCTCCAGTTGCAGAGTATACAATCTGTGAATATGGATTATAAATGGGTGTCATATGGGGGGTGTTTGTATCAACTATAATAATATCGGCCTTTTTTCCTGGTTCAATGGTTCCCACTTTATCTTCCAAACCAATGACCTTAGCGCCTCCAATAGTGGCCATATTAAGTACGGTTCTGGCATCAAGGAGGGTTGGATCAAGGTAGGCAACCTTAGCCAGTTTTGCAGCGGTATCCATCTCGCCAAAAAGATCAAGATTATTGTTAGAGGCACAACCATCTGTTCCAAGGCCTACGGTTACGCCTTTTTCCAGCATCTCAAAGACTGCTGCTATACCCGAGCCAAGCTTCATATTGCTTTCCGGGCAATGGGCGATCTTTACATGTCTTTTTGCTAAAAGATCTATCTCCTCTTCATCCAGGTAGATGGCATGGGCAGCGATTAGATTGCTATTTAAAAGGCCCAGATCATCTAAATAAAAGACTGGCCTTAGACCTGTTTTTTTCTTTATCTCTTCAGGTTCTTCTTTAGTTTCAGATAGGTGTATCTGAAGGGGGAGGTCAAATCTTTTGGAGATCTCATGTGCCTTCAGCAATGTTCCTGCCGAGCATGTAAGAGGGGTGTGACAGAAGATCCCTGGTTTAATGAGATCTGAGAAGTTTATCCATCTTTCTAAGAAGGCCAGGGCAACATCCAGGTTCTTTTTAGGATCAGGTACGCCGGGGGCAGGAAAATCAATAACACCTTGGGCCACGAGCGCCCGTATCCCTGCCTGACCTGCTGCTTTGACTATCCCGTCAGCAAAGAAATAGCCATCAACAGATGTGGTGGTACCTGATGCGATCATCTCCAGAAATCCAAGAAGGGATGCCCAGTAAACTGTATCAGGGTTGAGATATTTTGCCTCGGCTGGAAATATGTGGTCAAAAAGCCACCTCTTTAGGGGAAGATCATCTGCCATACCCCTGAAGAGAGTCATGGGAGAATGACCATGGGTGTTTATCAGGCCGGGTAAGATAATGGCATCCCTGGCATTGATAATTTCATTTGTTTCAGGTAGTGGGCTATCTTGACGGGCAGAAACCTCCTCAATTCTACCACCGGAAATAGTTATCCTGACATCATGCAGGGGCTCTTCCCCATCAACCATTGTCAAGAGGGAGCCCCCTTCTATTATGATGTCAAACTTTTTTTTGCTTTCCACCATTCTTTTTCGCTAATTAATTTTACTACAGGGAGATTTATTTATAGGATAAAATAATCTAATCTAAAAGTAAAAGCATAATCAGGATTAGCATAAGGATTATGGGGTTGAAGATTAAAGCACATGAGACAATAGATACCTTTTTAAATGGGCGGTTGAGGATCATCCAGTCTCGGCAGGGATATAGATTCTCTGTCGATGCCTTACTGTTAGCCGAATTTGTATCTATAAAGAGCGAGGATTTTGTTGTTGATCTCGGTGCCGGCTGTGGAATCATCTCCCTCTTTTTGGCCTTAAAAAGTGAGGCGGGTTTTATCTTCGGCCTTGAGCTTCAGGAGGAGTTGGCCTCTCAGGCCAGGAGGAATATCATGCTTAATGAGCTTGAAAAAAAGATTACCATAATCCAGGGAGATCTCAGGCATCTGCCTGTGGCCCCAGGATTTGCTCATGTAGTTGTATGCAATCCACCCTATAGGCAAAAAGAGAGCGGCCGGATTAATCCTGATTACAGCAAGGCCATTGCCAGGCATGAGATAGCAGTTAGTTTGGATGACATTGTGGCTGCAGGCAAGGCACTCCTCAAACCAGGTGGTAGATTTTCCTTGATTTATCCGGCCAATAGGTTAACAGAGATTTTTGCAAAGATGAGAATCCACGAGTTAGAGCCCAAAAGACTCCGGATCATCTTCCCGGACTCATACTCTCATGCCAAGCTTGCAATGATAGAAGGAAGATTACAGGGGAAATCTGGTCTAAAGATCCTTCCCCCAATATTTGGTCAAGGTCGTTTTTCGGGTACAACTATCAACGGACATTGCCCTTCTTTGCTGCTATAGTCATGATCTGGCGGAGGGATTCCCGGATTTCTTTATCCTTGATCCGGGCTAAGATTTCATCCATTTCCCTTTGTTTCTCTGGGGTAAGATCCTGATCATCCTCTTGCTTAGATCTTTTCTTGTTTATTTGTTTCCTATCTTGAGGTGTACCTACCCTAAATCTTATCTTCTTTATAGCCTCCCTTTGAAGCTTGCTATTAAGCCTTTCCTTTATTGTTTCAGCCTTGAACTCTAACTCCTGTAGCCATACACTATCAGTAACCTTGACCATCAATACCCCCTTTTTTATCCAGGAAGGCCGGGCATGTCTTGCAATCTCTTTACCAACAACACCATCCCAGACTTTCCAGATCCTTACATCATCAAAATCTATGGGTAGAGCAGATGTTGTAAAGATGTTATCTATTACCTCTTTTATGTGGGTAAACTCCTTTTTATCCTGCCTCATTTTTTTATCCTTACGCCTAACCCGAACAAACCAAAATCCAACAGATTTTAAGGTCAAGTTGACAAAAACAAAATCCAAAACATCATGATTTGGTAGCTAATAATAACAAATATCATCTTTTTAGGATATCATCCATTTTATTTCTTGACACAACCCTTTTTTTCTGTTATCACTCTTAATATAAAATTTAACAGGAGGTTACAGCATATGCCTTGGGATTGGGACAAGCTGCAAAAGCAAAAGATGGGTAGGGGCGGTAACCCGGCCCAGATGGATGATTTCTTTGATAAATTTAAGGGACTAAAGGGTAAATTTCCCGGCTTCTGGATTATAATTGCAATAATAATTATCCTGATCATTATATCCTCATCCTTTTATACCATTGGTGTCAATGAGGTTGGCGTAATACAGAGGTTTGGGAGATATGTCAGAACAACCTCGCCGGGACTAAATTTCAAACTCCCGCGGGGAATAGAAAAACTAACAAAGGTACCGGTGAGAGAAATCAGGAAAGAAGAATTCGGTCTTAGGACTATAAGGGCCGGTATCAGGACTCAGTATGCCAGGTCTTCCGCCTATCTCAATGAAGCCCTCATGCTTACCGGTGATCTCAATGTGGCCGTGGTTCCATGGATCGTGCAGTACAGGATCAAGGATCCCTACAACTATCTCTTCAAGGTCAAGGATGTAAATGCTACCCTGAGGGATTTAGCTGAGTCCACCATGAGACTGGTGGTGGGAGATAGAAGCATCAATGAGGTAATCAGCAAGAGGGAGGAGATTGCTGACCAGGCAAAGATCCTCTTACAAAAGGAGCTGGATGAAGCGGAAACCGGAATAAATGTAGTCACCATTGAGATGAAGAAGACAAATGTCCCTGAGCCGGTTCAGCCATCCTTTAA
>CAZMUW010000100.1:0-6037 GCA_964569645.1 uncultured Desulfobacteraceae bacterium
CTTACCACCAGAGTGACCTCTTCATCCAGTTTTTGGTGGAGACCTACGGTCCTCAGTGCATTGCCCGTATCCTGAGGTTGACCAAAAACAGGTTGAACCTCCATAAGGCCCTTCGGAAGGTGACAGGCTTGAAGCCCTTGCCCCTCGAGCAGAAGTGGCAGGAGTATGCCGACACACGCCTTCGAGTGGGTGGCAGTGGCTACCAGGACCCTCCGGACCAGGCGCGGCTGCTCACGGATAATGCGGGCTGGAGCCGGTTTCCCACCTACAGTCCTGACAGCAGCCGGATCGCCTTCCTGTCCGATTGGGAGAACGAGGGATTTTATTTCTCCCTATACGTCCTTGAGCTTGCCACTGGCCGGCTTCGGAAGATCAAGGAGCGGGGTCTGGAACATTCTTCTCTGGGTTGGTCCCATGACGGCAAACGTCTGGTTCTTGTGAGCGATGACGACAATCGCAGCGATCTCTTTCTCTACGACCTGGAGCGGAATAAGCTGGAGCGTATCCAGCAGAAATTTCGCAATAACCGCCAGCCCTCCTTTCTGCCAGGGGATGAAGAGGTGGGATTCGTGGCTACCATAAATGGTATTGCCGACATCTACAAGATCCGGCTTGCCGATGGGAGGGTCACTCCCTTGACCCAGACACCCAACGACGAGTCCCACCCCCGGTGGTCGGCGGATGGGCGCTTCTTGATCTTTTCCAGGGAGTACCTGGAGCAGTACGATCTGGTTCTCAAGGACCTGGGCAGCGGTGAGGAAACCCGCCTCACCCACACCCCTTACGATGAGCTGTCACCTGTCTTCATCCCTGGAGGCAAAGCGCTTATTTACGTTTCTGATCAGGACGGCATTTTTAATCTGCACAGGCTGGATCTACAGAGCGGCATGAGTTGGCCATTGTCTCGGGTAATAGGCGGGATCTTCACCCCCCAGGTCAGCCGGGATGGCCGGCGGGTGCTCTTTAGTTACTTTCGTCACGGGCAATACAGGATTTTCGAAAGCCCCATGTTGACAAAAGAACCAGGAGCTGGCGATGCTGGGGGGTCTTGATATTTGCCGGAGAAAAGGCACTAATGGGTGGCCCTCCATGGTACATGGCCCTTTGTGGTTGCTGCTCTTCGGGCTGATAGTGCTCTACCCTTCTCACTGGGCTTTTCCAGGCTCGGCAGCCCCATATGCCGAGCAGGATTACCACGGTGGTTTTTCCACCGACTTTTTTTTCCCTTATCTGGACTACAACGAAAAGGACGGGACCATTCCCGGTTTCGACTGGGACGCCAGCAGCGACCTGGGAGAACATCAGTTAAGCGCTCACGGCGGCATCGGCATGGAAAGCGGTAAGGAACAACTGTTGATGGGGTACACCTATCTGGGCTGGTACCCGGCCTTGGGCGTGAGCCTCTTTGATAAGAACACCTTTTTTGAAGACATCAGTGGCACCTGCAAGGATGAGGACGATTGGCTCAGGGAGGTGGGCGGCAACCTCTTTGTCAATTGGCCATTTGACTTCCACCATCGCATCTCGCTCGCCTACCATCTGGAATCGGTGGAGCTGATAGACGAGACAACCCATCTCGACAGCGTCTCGGTTAGCCTCGTGCGGGATACGGCCCAGTATTACATCATGGAAGCCATCTCCGGCACCCAGGTGAACCTCACCACCCAGTTCGGCGACGAGGCCCTGGGAAGTCAGCGGAAATTTGAGAGCTACACCGGAGATCTGCGGCTCTATTCCAACATCGATCTGGGGCGCTATTTCTGGTCTGGTCAGCGCCTGGTGGCGGCTTTTCGTCTCCATGGCGGGGTCAAGAAGAATGACCCTCGGTTCTTTCACCTTGGTGGCTCCGACAGCCTGCGCGGCTACGGCTATCACGAGTTTTTCGGTGAGAAGATGTGGGCCACCAGTATAGAGCTGCGCTATCCAACTTACATAATCCGGCGTAGCACCACCGCCTGGGATGCCTTTCACTTCCATCAGTTGCTTGTAATGGCCTTTGTGGACGCCGGCGAGATCTGGCGCCGATACGATGACAGCGAATCTCTCTCTGGGGTGGAGGCGAGCGTGGGTGCCGGTGTCCGGCTGCAGATGTTTCTCCTTGGCAAGATCCCGTTTGTGGTGGGTTTGGATATGGCCCGCAGCGTCACAGACCCCGAGCGCGCTACCCAGACTTACCTGGTGCTGAAGCTGGGGATCTAGACTGCTGTGCCAGGATCGGCTTTCCTTCTCCAAACTGAAAATCGGCTTGAGAGGATTCGATTTATATAGAAGCTTTAACCTATTCCCAAAGACTTGCTTAACCACAGTGATTGGATCGACCGTCGCAATCGTCTACACATTTCATGTTGTCTTTTTTAGGAGATTGAGAAGAAAGATGAAGGGTTTTTAGAGGATCAATTCGGTCCTCTTTTCCCTTGACCTTTAACAAAGCACTGCACTATTGTGCTCTGTAGTAAAGGCCCGGCTCTAATCAAAGATTGGTTTTGCTATGTTCTTAAAACTTTTTCTTGCATTCACTCTCGTTCCATTTCTGGAAATTTACATACTTATAAAGATAGGATCCTATATCGGGGCATTTAACACTGTAATGATTGTTATTCTGACTGGCTTTCTTGGGGCCCTTCTCGCCAGGTATCAAGGTATGCAAACCATACTGAGAGTGAGGGAGAGTTTATATGGAGGAGAGGTACCTGCCAGTGAGATGCTCGACGCCCTATTGATCCTGGTAGCTGGCATAGTTCTTCTCACTCCTGGATTTCTAACCGATATAGCCGGACTTATACTGTTGATCCCCAGGACCAGGTCTCTATTCAAGGTATGGGTTCGGAGAAAATTCGCCCAATGGATTAACCAAAACAGGGTTAATATCTCCTTTTATCACTGAATAGAATTCCTGATCCGGAGATTGAGGCCTTCAGGGGATTTAATGAGGTTCTTTTTATTCGAACAGGCCCATCAATCTTTTTAGTCTCTTTACAGCCCCGGGGAGAACGTTTCCAATATTTTCACTAAATCCCAAGTTCGCAAGATGATCAAAGGGGGTTTCACCTTGATTGATGATGACCAATTTTGCGCCAGAGCGAAGGGCCTCCAAGGGCATGTCTGCTGCTGGTGTCACGGCCAGACTTGAGCCAACAGCTACAAAAAGGTCGCTTTTTCGAGAATGCTCAAAGGAAAGTCTTAGATCTCTTTCTGGAAGTGGTTCACCGAAATCTACCACACTTGAAACCAGTTTGCCGCCACACCTACAAATAGTCCTACCCTCATACCTGTCCACTCTTTTACCACATCTCGTGCACCTGAGTTTGGTCATGTTCCCATGAAGCTCAGCTAATAAATCAGGATTTATACCCGATTTTAAATGGAGATTATCTACATTTTGCGAAATAAGGAACTTTAGCTTGCGCATTTTTTGGAGCTCGAAAATGGCAATATGGCCACTGTTCGGCTCAACAGAATCCCAGGAGCGGCTCATAGGTTTGGAAGAAAGGCCTTTATCTCTCCGAGTCCATATACCGTCAGGCCCTCTAAAATCAGGGAGACCGGATTCCGTACTGATTCCAGCCCCGGTAAAAACAACCGGATGTCCGGATTCATATAACCATTCAGCAAGGGTATAAATTCTCTTTTCAAGATCTTCCTTCATGGCCAATTTTACCCCTGAGTAGCACCCTTTGCAATCTCTCCTTTAGAAATTTTACAGCTTTAAAAATCTGACGGCTTACAGATGATCTCTTTAACCTTGAGGTCAAAGAAATTGTGAGTGTGGGCTGGTTTTATTAAAAGGGCTGTATCAACTCCACTTGCTGTTCCACCAATAGAGATAACGTCCTCATCTGTCCTGACAAGCCCTGCATCTGCGGCCATTAAGGTAATCTCAATAGCAACCTTTGTCCCCTGTCCAAATGTTCGCAAGGTATATGCAATAAGCTCATCTATTTGATAGGTTCCGGTTTTGTTTCTAAATGCCCTTCCTACACCACCAAATGCATGTTGGGCTGTCAAAACAGTAGCACCCTTTGCCAAAAGGAGTTTTCTCTCTTTTTCAGGAAGTTCTTGATGATCTGGTTCTTTGAAACCTGTTACATGTGTCACAATTATAAGAGAAAACTCCTTTCCAAATAGATCAAGGGCCTTGAAAGCGGTCTTGCCGCCACAGCTTGAGACCAAAATCTTTTTGATTTTTAACATCCTGGCCCTTTCAAGAGCAGCTTCAAGGGTCGATTCTGTATTTTTTGGGCCAGGGTTTACAAAATAGCTGCAGTTTACGACCTTAAAGGCTTTATCCTTTCTAATACTCTCTGATTCTCTTACCTTATCCACTTTAACCTCCTTATTTTTTAAGATAGACAGTTTTGTTTACATCGGAAAATAGTTGTAGTTGTGCAATTATTCTCCGATTATTTTTACCAAAGCTCTTTTACGTCTCCGGCCATCAAATTCCCCATAAAATATCTGTTCCCACGGGCCAAAGTCCATCTTGCCATTAGTCACGGCAACAACAACCTCTCTTCCCATGATCTGCCTTTTCATGTGGGCATCTGCATTATCCTCACCAACGTTGTGTCTGTATTGGGAGACAGGCTCATGGGGGGCAAGCTTTTCCAACCAGACTTCGTAATCGTGGTGAAGTCCGGATTCATCATCATTAATAAACACAGATGCCGTGATGTGCATCGCGTTGCAGAGAATGAGTCCCTCTTTAATGCCGCTTTCTCTCAAACATTCTTCTACTTGATGAGTAATGTTGATTAAAGCTCGTCTTGTGGGCACATCGAACCACAATTCCTTACGATAGCTTTTCATCATAACCCCTTTAAAGATTTCGTGTCGGGCGCTCTAAGAAACCCCTGGAAGACTACATTCCCTTGCTGATCAAAATCAACTCCATATAGAAATGGCCTTCTCATTTCTAATAAGCCAAACCTGAGGTCATAGAGCTCAACCCTATTATTTCCATCTATAATACCTTTATACCGTGCTGTAGGAAACCTGGCAAACCATAGGAATACCTTAACCCCTTCTAATTTCAAGGCCCTCTTTACCCAGGGGGAATCATCAAAGCGGTCCCATGTCCGGTATTGGATTAACCGGATCGGCTGGTACCTTGAAAAGAACCTGCTCAAAAAATTCCCATCTGACCTTTTTATCTTTTCACTATCTCCGATAAGATTGACGAACCCAGTATAAATCCTTTCTTCCGTAAGGATATAGTTACCCCAGAGAAAGGGAGATAAGGGCTGGGGAAGAGAGGCAACCCTCTGGGCAGCTAAACCCTTTTCGGTGGAGTATTTCTTTGTCAGATTGAGGGCCCAACTATGATTATAGGCACAAAGGGAAATATACAGGGCAGCCAGGATCACAGATATTCTCGCAATTAAATTGGTCCCTTTCTTCCGGATAGATAGAACGATTATAGCGAAAAGGAAAGTCAGGGAAAGGCAAGGATCAATGATAAAGACCCAATCCAGGTTAAATCTATTATTTGAGAATGGGCTAAGGATCATGGTCCCGTAAGAGGTGATAAGGTCCATAAAGGTATGAGCCAAAATCTCTACGACAAATATAAGGAAAAAGGACCGGAATTTCTTTATCCCGGAGAGCCTTAAAAAAAACCAGGCAAACAGGGCAGAGATGGGGACAGCAAGGAAAATCGAATTGGTCAGATTCCGATGATATTTGATCATGTATTCTGTCCCGAGGAATATCCCCAGGATGAAATCCACATCGGGGAAGATGGAGCCAGTGACCCCGGCTATCGTTCCCCATCTTCCAGTATCCTTATTCAAGCCAGTCTTGACAATGATGTATCCTGCAAGGGCATGTGTTGTCGTGTCCATATTTTTTTTAGTAATTAGTGCTTGACCGAAAACCTCGTAAAAAATTTTTCACTTTTACTCAGGTAATTTCAACAAGTTAATATTACTTGATTTTTTCAATCGAAAATCCAAAATCGTGCCTGAACGGACTTTTCGTTCAGGCAACGTCTCGGAAATTCTACAACTTGGTGAAATTAAAAGACTTTTTGAGGCCTGGT
>CAZMUW010000101.1:0-6008 GCA_964569645.1 uncultured Desulfobacteraceae bacterium
CCTCAAAAAATCCACCTAATTTCAATAAGTTGTAGAATTTCCGAGACGTTAATTACGCTGTTTGAGAAAAAGTGGATCATGGGATCATGGTTTTTAGGTTGATTTTGATATCGTCTTATGGTATGTATGATTACTGAAGTTGAAAAGAAGATAGTTGGGGAGGCTAAAAGATGTTTGAGCATGAAGGTAATCCTGAAAATATAAAGAAGGCGGAGTTTGTTGTAGCAATACCATCTTATAATGAGGCAAATTCAATCGCCTTTCCAGTCCAACAGGCAGACAAAGGGATACAATCATACTTTGGAAATATGAAATCGGTTATTATAAACTGCGATAATAACTCTGATGACGGCACAAAGGAGATATTCCTGGGCATAAGAACTGATACACCAAAAATATACATATCAACAAAACCTGGTATTAAAGGGAAAGGGAACAATCTTAGAAACCTCTTTAAGAAGATTGTCGATCTTGATGCCAAAGGGGTGGTGATGGTTGATGCTGATTTAAAGAGTATAATGCCAAACTGGATAAAACATTTAGGCGAACCGCTCTTTCAGGATTTTGGTTATGTAACACCCCTTTATATCAGGCATAAATATGATGGTACCATAACAAACTCCATCGCATACCCTTTGATACGCTCCCTTTATGGCAGGAGGGTCAGACAGCCAATAGGTGGCGATTTTGGTTTTTGTGGAGAATTGGCCCGGATCTATCTCGAAAGTGATACCTGGTCAGATGAGGTAGCCAATTTTGGTATTGATATCTGGATGACTACCCTTGCCATGAATGAAAATATCCCCATTTGCCAGGCCTTTATGGGCAGGCCCAAGATTCACAGGGCAAAGGATCCGGGCTCAGATCTCGGGCCAATGTTCAGACAGGTAGTGGGGACTATTTTTAATATGATGATAAAATTCTATCCTTTATGGGGTAATGTAAAATGGAGTAAACCTACTGCAATCTTTGGCTTTGGCCTTGGAGAAACTGAGATGCCGCCCCCCATCAAGGTCAACAAAGAGATATTATTTCAAAAATTTCATGAAGGTTTTAGCAGGTACACTCATATTTGGGAGAAGATCCTGCAGAAGGAAACAGCTAATAAATTACAAGAAATAAGGGAGATGGATCAAGACCGATTTGACTTTCCCACGCATCTCTGGATAAATGTCTTGATCGATTTTGCTGTTGGTTACAGGGATAGAGTGTGCAGATTTGATGAGCTTTTGGACTCCCTTATCCCTATATATCTGAGTAAGACCCTTTCCTATGTTATAAAAACAGAGAGGATGTCCATAGGGGAGTCGGAAGA
Organism: uncultured Desulfobacteraceae bacterium; assembly: GCA_964569645.1. Classification (GTDB taxonomy): domain Bacteria; phylum Desulfobacterota; class DSM-4660; order Desulfatiglandales; family B25-G16; genus JABXJZ01. Next base: position 1,316 of record CAZMUW010000101.1, read on the forward strand.
GTTTATTGATGAGGAATGTGTCCGATTTGAGGCCACCAAGGACCTTTTGATTCAGCGTTGGAACAAAAAAACCAGTGCATAGGTTAGTTATTTGATCGATCTTTTTGTGTAGGGAGATTACCTATGGCCAGGATATTAGTTGTTGATGATGAAGAACATATCAGGTTTCTCTACTCTGAGGAATTAAGTGAGGCTGGCTATGATGTCATTACAGCCTCGGATGGATATAAATTGGCCGAGAGGATAGACAAAGAGAAACCTGATCTGGTTATATTGGATATAAAGATGGTTGATTATAATGGTCTTGATCTATTGCAGGAGATTAGGAACAGGTTTTACAACTTGCCGGTAATACTTTGTACCGCCTACGATACCTTCAAGGAAGACATTAAATCCATTGCTGCAGATTTTTATGTTATCAAATCTTTTGATTTATCCGAGCTTAAGAAGAAGATAGCTATGGCCTTAGAGGCCCAGATACCTTCATCTTGAAATCCTTCCTCAACGCTCTCCAGTGAGCATAAGGTAAATGCCGAAGAGTAAAAAAAGAAGGTTTGCCAGCCATGCACCGAAAATCGGGGGCAAGATACCGGATAGGGCCAGAGACGAGGATAGGCCAAATGTCAGATAATAGAGAAAACTGATACCGACACCAATAGTAATACCAAAGGGAATTCCACCCTTTTTCTTTCTCAAGGCAAGAGGCACTCCCACTAAAGTAACGACCAGGGATATGAAAGGAAAGGCTATTTTTTTATGAAGCTCTACCTGGGATCTGGTTGAATCATAACCCTCTTCCCTTATTTTTCTCGTATAATTTCTTAGTTCCCAAAAACTCATCTCTTCTATTGCCTTCATGGTCCTCTCAAAATTTTGAGGAGTTTCAGGAAGTTCTAATGTACGAGAGGTGAACCTGGTTGATTTCGTTGACCCATCAGCTTCAATTTTTTGGATAAGCCCATCATTAAGGTACCATCTATCATTAATCCATGTTGCCTTCCTGGCATCGACCCTTTCAATTAATTTGAAGTCTTTATCAAAGAAAAAGATTGAAAGACCCTCTATTATATTCTTCCTGCTGTCGTAGGTCCTAATCTGGTAAATGGTACCCTTGCCCCTGTACCAGAGGTGAGACAACCTGTAGGCCCCTTTAGGATCCCTTTTTTCAACATGGATATTCCATATATTATTGGCCATAGAGCTGGTAACAGGGACAATAGATTCAGAGAGAAAAAAGGACCCAATTCCGATACAAATGGAGATTGCTATTAAGGGGTAAGAGAGATTAAAAATGCTTAATCCGGAATTCTTCATGGCCAGTATCTCGTTGTGTTTATTCATTATGCCCAGCATTAACATAATAGAGATGAGGACTGATAAAGGTATTATATACTGGACAACAAGAAAAGGTACCTGATAGATAAAATATGAAAAGGCCACATTTATAGGGACATTGGCCTCAAGGAAGTTGTCTATTTTTCCGAAGAAGTCTATCACAAGGTAGATTATTAAAAAGGTAATCAGGGAGATAAAAAAGAAGGTAAAGAATTCTTTACAGAGATATCCTGTAATTATTTTCATCTTCACTTTATTTTTCTTTTAGATCCAGGATACCGGCGATTTCTGCTGCAATTGCCTTAATAAAGAGATCAAGATCTTCCCCTCGGAGTGACTTTCCGGGCTGTGGTAGGTTTTTGAGACCCTTTGGCTGGACTGAGATAGAGGTGTTTTTGAATTCTTCTCTTGGCTTGACCTCGAATTCAGGTGGAAACCTATTGGTAAGATACATCTCCTGGAAGGAGGAGAATTTAAGGACATGGGCTGTGGCAGCAATTACGCCTATCTCTCCTTTAGAGACAAGGCCTCCCTTTATAGCCCTTATTAACCCGGCCAAAGACTCACCTCCCTGGGTACAGGCAATATGGCCATTCTTGTTTGCTATTATCATGGCATCCATTATCTCTTGTTCGGTTACAGATACGAAGAATATCCTTTTTTGACCGGCTGCCTGATTATGTTCCCTGACTAAATCAATTACCCGTGGCATAGATACAGGATTGCCGATCATGGCTGCCTGGGCAACACTGGGTTTTACATTAACCGGCTCAAATTGCCGCCTAGAAGGGTCATCCTCTATATAATAGCGATATACAGGGTCGGCATGTTCTGACTGGACGCCAATGATCTTGGGCAGCTCAGGAATAATATTGGCTTTTAAAAGCTTTAAGAAGCCACTGATAATGGCAGTTATATTGCCGGCATTGCCAATGGGAACAACTATAACCTTATCGGATACCTGATAGTCAAAGTCCTGTGCTATTTCAAAGGCGAATGATTCCTGGCCCAGAATTCTCCAGCTGTTCTTGGAATTTAAAAGGGCAACGTCATAGTTTTCGCTCAACGCCTCTACTACCTTCATACAGTCATCGAAGACACCGGGCATCTCTAAAACCGTTGCCCCATTTCCAAGGGGCTGTGAGAGCTGTTGTAATGTGACCTTCCCTCTTGGGAGAAGAACGGCCGATTTGATAAGATTGGTTAGATATGCGGAATACATTGCCCCTGAGGCTGAGGTATCGCCGGTAGATGCACATATAGTTAATAGATTTTTTATATTTTTGTCTTTGGCTAAGTAAGTTAGAAAACTTAAAGCACAGGCCATTCCCCTGTCTTTAAAAGACAGACTTGGATTCAGTCCTTCATTCTTAAAATAGAATGGAAGACCTGCCAATTTTTCGAGATTTTGGTTTGCCATAACCAAGGGGGTATGAGCTTCGCCGAGATATATTATGGATTTCAATGGAATAATGGGGGCAATGAACTCATAATAGCGGAAGATACCCTTAAGGGGGTTGAAATTGAGCATCCTCCTATTGTCAAAGATCCTTCTCCATAAGGTACCATCAATATTTTTTATTTTTCCTGTTGGTTGATGATAAAGCATCAATATCCCGCCACAAGAAGGGCAGGTATAAAGAAGATGATCAATATCGAATTCACCCCTGCAATCCAGACACCTGTAAGACATGCTGCCTGATGGCTCAGGTATCAGGTAGTTCCTGATATCCTCGGGAAATTCATTTAATTTCATTTGAATCTCCTAATGTGGCCAACTGTGGACACCGATTAGATTAACAAAACGACACCCTCCTAAATTCTTTTGCTCCAGGCTTTCTCCCTTCTTGATAACCTTTATCAGCTCCTGGCTGTGTCTATCACCAACAGGGATAATCATCCGCCCATTATCCGCCAGCTGGTCTATAAGGGGGCCTGGTAAGCCTGGTGCGCCAGCCGTTACCGTAATAGCATCGAAAGGCGCATATTCCTTCCAGCCCAATGTTCCATCAAAGGCCTTAAACAGGATATTATCATATCCCAATTGGGACAATAGTTTTCTGGCATTTACAAGAAGTGATTTGATCCTCTCTATAGTATAAACCCTGCTTGACAATTCGGCCAGAATCGCTGTCTGATAGCCAGAACCTGTTCCTATCTCAAGGGTATTTTCATTTCCCTTCAGCTCTAATGCCTCTGTCATCAGGGCTACAATGTAAGGCTGTGATATGGTCTGTTTTTCGCCTATGGGAACTGGGTGGTCATTATATGCCTCCCCAGCCAGGGCCTCTTCAATGAAAAGGTGCCTGGGTATTTTACCCATGACCTGGAGAGCTCTTTCATCTTTTATACCCCGGGGGATTAACTGATTTTTTACCATCCTTTTTCTTGCAAGACTAAAATCATGTGACATGAAACGTTAAGGTCCTATTTGAGCGAGCTAGAGAGCCTAAGCTTATTTATCAAGGCGGTAGCCTTTGGGTGCAGGGTATCCATCTACATAAACGTTATTATTTTCATCCAGAGAAAAGCGACCCTTAGCAATCATCTCCACTGTTAAAGGGAAGATCTTCCAGTCACCCATCTCTTTAAGGCGTCTCTGGTGTTCATCGACCACCTTCTTAAAGGCTGGCCGATCTTTCAATAGATCTGCTAAGGGAAAAGGCAATTCAACTTTTAGGGAATTTGAGACCATCAGAAGGGGGCCAGTATCCACCCCAGCATCTGTCCAGATGGTTGAAGCACGTAAAAAGGTTTCCCCACTAACTACTGCATCAGCCACTGCATGATCGCCAACGTATTTCCTTTTTCCGTCAGGCGTTAGTATGGATAGATCACCTGGATGCACATTGACAGATCTATTTAGTGTCAGGTAACTCATATATCCTGCCAGGGCAATGATATCTATATCAAATGCCCTGATCAAACGAGTTGCCACAGAGTCAAACTCCCTTCTGGCTGCCATACCTTCAGGGGTTAAGTGGGTCCTCTTTAATCCTTTCAGGGAGTAGAATTTCCTTATATCGTAACTGAAGTATGGGATTCCTGTATCAAGGGCAATCTTTTCCCCTGCTGAGGCCCCGTCAGAGCGATCACTGAAGATGAAGATAATTCTATAGGGGGATCCACCGGACTTATTTTCAAGTTCCTTTGCCCTTTCAAGCAGCCGGATAACATTGGTTCCTGAGCCTGACATAAAGGCAGCTACCCTCATGACCCTGCCCCTTACTTGAGGGTCAAAGATCGGTGTGATTTTCATTATATTTACCCTGCCCTCTCCCCCTAACCCCCTCCCACCAAGGACTTGCTATTACCCACATCTACCCTTCCCCTCCCAGGGGCATATGCTCTAAATTAA
>CAZMUW010000102.1:0-5982 GCA_964569645.1 uncultured Desulfobacteraceae bacterium
CAAAAGACCTTGTTTTGCCCAGAATTCTCCTTTTTTCATACTCTATCTCACCATATAGAGGCTCCTGTTGTGACAGTATCTCTTTACTTACCACTTGAATCTTAATGCTGGCAATTTTTCTGGCGTAATCTGAAACTTTGTCTTGGGGAACGTTGAAAGCAAAGGGATTCCCTCTCACCTCAACCTTAACCTTCCCCATTTTCTGCACTACATATCGGGCAATCTTCTCGATATCTAGTTCTTGGGGAGTGCCCTCGTCATAGAGAATGACCTCCATTAGTCTTCAAAACCTTTATTTCAATTTCTCTAAAGCAACTTCAGCTGCTATCTCCCCTGATAGAAGCATAGCCCCGAAGGTTGGGCCCATCCTTGGTAATCCATAGGTTGTTGATACTGCCATGCCGGAGACAATCAGGCCGGGGTGAACCTCATTGGTATGCTCAATGATTAGATCCTCAGACCTCTCTACCCACATGGCACCAAAGCCTTTGGTTTTGATCAGCCCTCTTTCTTCTAGTTTTTTCACAACTTGGGCATCATGCCCGGTAGCATCGATCATGATTTCCGATTCTATGGCTACGGGGTCGACACAGGTTATCTCCCTTGGTAATGCTGAGATAGGTGTCCAGTTGATTACCGCCCCACACACCCGTCCATCTTCTTTCAAGACCAGATCATCAAAGGCTGTCATATTGGCAAACTTAACTCCACTATCACAGGCTGAAGCAATGAGTTTTGAACAGGCATGAGGTCCATCGGCAACGAGTAAGCCTTTAGTAACCTCTTTGTACGGGATACCAAGCTCATCTAAGACTCTCTCCGCCGGATGTCTCACCGTTACCTTATTCATTAGGTAGCCCCCGATCCAGAACCCACCGCCGAGGTAGTTGTTCCGTTCGACGATCAGAACCTTCTTGCCTGCTTTGGCTAAGTTGCGACCTGCCATTAGCCCGCTGGGACCAGCACCAATAATGATACAATCGCTTTCCACATATTCTACAAACTGCTTGGCGAACTCAGTGACTATGGCACGAGTTACATCCTTTTCCCCTACTGGACTGAACTTTTCCATTTTTACCTCCTTTTAGATTTATTTAGTGCTTCGATTCGCAAATACAGTGACGTATTTTAACGAGTTAGCTCCTTACAACTGCTCACTCAGCACTAAGTCCTGAGTAAATAAGTTCGTAATCGAACTTATGGATCGAAGGACTTAGGTAGTCCTCAATAGTTGATCTAAGCGCTTCCTCAAGCAGGACCGAGCGGTGCGTCTCGGTGACCAAGGAGACACTTCACTCATCTTTTCCTCGCTTATCCGTGGCTCTTCAATAACTGCGATATAGGTCTGAGCTTTGCCACAACCCTCAGCAGGACGTCCAGAACCTGCTCTATCTCCTGCTCAGCGGTCCACTTCCATAGGGTAAACCTCAACGAAGCAAGCGCCAGTTCATGAGAAAGCCCCACTGCCAGTAGAACATGAAACGGCTCAAGGCTTGATGAGCTGCAGGCTGAGCCGGTAGAAGCACAGGAGCCTTGCAGGTCAAGATTGAGGAGCACAGAGTCCCCTACCACGAAATCCACACTTACGTTGACGTTGTTGGGCAGTCTCCTTGAAGAATGCCCGTTCAAGTGAGTGTGGTCAATTCGCTCCTGGATACCCTTATCTCTGTCCCGGAGATGGATCATTGCCTCTAATACCTCTGGGTGGGTCGGGGTTGTGGCGGCATAATCAAGGTAGATTCTTTTCATCTCTTATCATCGCCTGAGAGAACTTCATTCATACTACCTGTTCTGTATCCTTCCAGATCAACTGCTACATAAGAATAACCCAATTTCTTAAAGTATGATATAGTTTCTCTCCTTAATTTCTCTTCCAGCAATTTAGGTATATCCTCCTCCAGTACCTCTATTCTGGCTATGTTGTCATGATGCCTTACCCTTACCTGAGTTATGCCAGACTTCCTTAAGAACCTTTCCGCCTTAGCAACCTTGATGAGATTTCCACTGGTTATCTTCATCCCGTAGGGAAACCGGGATGCAAGACAGGCAAAAGAAGGTTTGTCCCAAGTAGGCAAGCCCATGCGTTTACTCAGAGAGCGAACATCTTCTTTGGTAAGCATAGCTTCTTTAAGAGGCGATCTTATCCCAAATTCCCCAGCCGCCTTCATACCAGGACGAAAGTCACCCAGATCATCAAAATTCGTACCGTCTAGGACATATTTCAAGTTGTTCTTTCTCGCAATACTTATTAGTGTGGCGAATAGCTCCTTTTTACACCAGTAGCACCTGTCTTTTGGATTACTGACGAATTTGAGATTAGCCATTTCCTGAGTTTCGATGATTCTATGTCTTACCTTCAGACTCCGAGCCAAAGTATCTGCTTGTTCTATTTCCTCGGAAGGATAAACAGAGGACTTTGCAGTAATAGCTAAGACTTCATCTCCCAAGACATCCCTGGCAACCTTGAGTAAAAAGGTGCTATCCACACCTCCTGAGTAAGCAACAAGGACACTTTCCATTGCAGTTAGTATTTCTTCCAACTCTTTTAATTTTCTTTCCACTGTAAATTCAAATTCCTCCCCCCTCGCTGAATTCTTCCGAGGCCGGTAGGAATCCTTGAGGGATTTCTCTTCTGTCCTTCTCGAAATATCTATCTAATTCGATAGGCATGCCTTCTCCTGACTCTAATTTCTTTATTCTTTCCTCAAGCTTCTCCTGTCCCTCCATTACAATCTGAATGGCATCAGCTATTGGGTCAGGAAGTTTTCCGTGTTCTAAATCCTGAACCTCTCTTACTGAAAATCCCATGCCAATCCTTCCAGGGACCCCAACCACTGTGGCCCCAGGGGGAACATCATGGATAACCACACTCCCTGCAGCGATTCTTGCTCCATCACCAATAGCAATTGCTCCCAATACTATCGCCCCTGCTCCCACCACTACATTATTTCCCAAAACAGGATGCCGCTTCTTCTTTTCCAAGGTTGTGCCGCCCAAGACAACACCTTGATACATCAAAACATCATCGCCAGTCTCGGCAGTTTCACCTATTACCACACCCATGCCATGGTCAATAAAGAATCTTCTGCCAATCTTTGCTCCCGGGTGAATCTCGATCCCTGTTAACAAGCGATTAATATGGGAAATAAATCTTCCGATAAAAAGCAACCTACGCTTCCAGAACAAATGCGCTATTCTGTGGAGCCAGACAGCATGCAAGCCTGGATAGAAAAGGATAACCTCCAGTAGGCTTTTTGCCGCTGGATCCTTGGCAAATACTGTCTGGATATCCTCTCGCATTCTCTCAAACAAGTCAATTACCTCCTTATATTTCTGAAGAATTTTTTTGTACTCTAGGCCATCAAAATCTTACCTCCATTGCCCGGAGTGGACAGGCCTTGACGCAGACCCCACAGGCAATACATTTAGTGTCATCAAAATGGACCTCTCTGGTTAAGGGTTCAACCAGGAAGGCGCCAGCCGGACAGATAGGAACGCAAACACTGCAATGACTACATCTTCTGTCATTGCGAATAATATCTTGAGATAAAGCCTGTACTTTTACTCCGATCCTTTTTAAATACTGGATGCCCTGTTCATAGTTCTTGTCTTCTCCACTCAGTTCCAAAACCAAGAGCCCCCCTTTTTCTGGGGCAATGTAGGCCTTCAAAATATTGAACTCGAGATCATAATCTTTGACCAACTTATATACTATTGGCTGATCCGCAAGTCTATGCGGAAAATGGAGCACTATCCTTTTAGTAATCATCTCTACCGCCTCCAAAAGAGTAGGGAGGCGTAGAGGGGGATTTTTCCCCGTCTACGCCCCCCATTCTTTCATCTCCTGTTACTTTTGAACAGGCCTTTCCTTCAGGGGATTAAAGGTATATCCGGTGTCTGGACCAGGTAGATAGGCTACAGGCTCGCTCAGAAGAAAATCACCCTTTTTGATCCACTCCTTCAAGATATTGGCAATCTCCACTGCCTTGGGGTAGCTGGAGAGGTTTCCTGTGGGAACCTCCTTGCCTTGAGTAACAATCTTCCCGCTCTTAAGCTGGGCATAGTCTACCTCACCGAGGCTTCCCTTTTTTCCTTGGGGATAGGCCTCACTATAATCGACGATCTGAGTCCATAGTCCATCGTCTTTCACCGCAGTATATTGGCATATCTCCTCATTAAGGATGGGGATAGGAATACCAATACCAACGGTAAGAGTTGTTCCATAGCCTTGCATGGATGTTCCTGCCAACCATTCAGGTCTCATTTGTTTTAAGTCTCCAAGAACGGCCAAGGCTCCAGCGGGTGCACAGGGTGTGCCATTTTCTTTGCGTGGCACTGAGGGATTATGCTGTGTCCCCTGCCAGACCACATAGCCCACTCCACCCCCCAAGAAGATCCTTGTGCCAATGCCAATCGTCTTATAACAGGGATCATTTAATAGAGGAGAGAGTTGGCCGGCACTGCAATAGTTGGCATTGCCCAAATTGGGCTTAAGTATCCCCATATAGGTATAGATAACCCTGTCAGACAGATTTACAGCCACATTGTAGTTCTGGTAGCTGTTCCTGGGGTTAAAGAGCACTGCCTCGTTGAGGTCCTTGATATTTATCAAGGTCTCTAATTCCTTCCTTGGATAACAATCTGTACCATAGGCAGTAGCTACCAACTTTAAATCCTTACCGGCTACCAGATCTTCAATCGCGTGGCCGCCGCCATATTTGAACTCACCAGGAAAGACCTTGTTCCTTGGGTCATCATCAGGTAAGGCAGTTGCTCCAATGTAGACATCTACAGCAGCAAAGCCGGCATAAATCGGGACATCATTCAGATATGCCCTGCCTCCCCCAAGTTTTATCTTTGGCATGGCGTGCCCAATATTGAAATAGGCGCCAGATGAACACATTGGGCCAAAGGTACCGGTTGTAACCACATCTACCTTCTGGGCTGCCTTCTTTACTCCTTGCTTCTCGACGATATCGATAATCTCCTCGGCAGTCACCACCACTGCCTCTCCTTTTTTGATCTTTTCGTTGATCTCCTTAATTGTCTTTGCCATTCTTATACCTCCGCATTGATAATTATCCTTTTTTCTGAATCTATCGCCCAATATCTGCCCCTCAAGGGCCTGGGCATAATCCATAGCATTGCCATCACCTGCCTTTCGATTCTAAACGTTCTAAGGTTTTAGTCTTCTTGAAACAACTCCGTAGAAAGGTACCTTTCCCCTATATCCGGCAGAATTACTACAATGAGTTTGCCCTTATTCTCTTCTCTTTTACCTACCTCGATTGCTGCCCAGGCGGCTGCACCGGAGGAAACCCCCACCAATAACCCTTCCTCTCTGGCTAACCTCCTGGTAGCCTGTGCGGCATCTTCATAACTTACCTGAATTATCTCATCTACTAAATCCATCCTTAAGACATCGGGTACAAATCCGGCACCAATCCCTTGAATCTTGTGCGGCCCAGGCTTTCCACCAGAAAGGACTGGTGAGCCTACAGGTTCAACTGCAATAGCCTTAAATTCGGGCTTTCTTTTCTTAATTACCTCAGCTACCCCGGTAATTGTTCCTCCTGTGCCCACTCCTGCAACCAAGATATCCACTTTGCCATCGGTATCCCTCCAGATTTCCTCAGCAGTAGTTCTGCAATGAATCTCCGGGTTGGCTGGATTTTTGAATTGCTGAGGAATAAAATACCGGGAATCACGCTCTGCCAATTCCTCTGCCTTGTTCACCGCACCTTTCATGCCTTCGCCTCCTGGGGTCAGGATCAACTCAGCGCCAAAGGCCTTAAGCAGGCTTCTGCGCTCAAGACTCATCGTATCAGGCATGGTAAGGGTGAGCTTATACCCCTTAGCAGCGCAGACAAAGGCCAGGGCAATGCCGGTATTGCCACTGGTGGGCTCAAGGATAATCGTATCTTCCCTAATAAATCCATCCTTCTCAGCAGCCTCAATCATACTTACGCCTATCCTATCTTT
>CAZMUW010000103.1:0-5838 GCA_964569645.1 uncultured Desulfobacteraceae bacterium
TTCTCACGATGCCTTTATCTGCCTTAAAAAAGAAAAGGCGACACCCTACAGAGGTGCCACCTTTGAGAGCCTACGTTGTTATAGTATCTCTACGTCTTTGGCCTTAGGGCCTTTTTCGTTTGTCTCGATCTCAAACCGGACTCTCTGGCCTTCATTCAGGGTTTTGAATCCGGATGCATTGATGCCAGTATGATGGACGAAAAGATCCTGACCATCTTCCTGCTCAATAAAGCCGTAACCCTTCTGGTCACTGAACCACTTCACAGTTCCTTCTCCCATAGCGCTTTCCTCCTTTCAAAAGATTTTCTGCACAGCCAGGATGAACGCTTTGGCAAAATAAAAAGACCATTAAAGTTGGTGTCACAGCTTTAATGGCCTCGATAATTTCTCTTCCCAAAAACTGTCAATCCAAACTTGCTTAAAGTATGATAAACCAGATTCATAGGATTGTCAAGATTATTTTTTTTTAATGAGCTAATGAAGAATTAAGGCCAAACCTCGACTATTGACGGGAACATTACCGGTTTGTTAATATAGTAGCCGATAGTCTAAGGGTATGGGTGTCTCTTAGGTTGCCGGTTTTAGATTTGATGAATCGCTCTTGCTTTTTTCTTTAACAAACCGGTAATGCTCCCGTTGAAAGTCTTGATGGACTAGCAGAAACCACAAGATATAGGCACAGTCATTTTAGCTGAAGGGATCAAGAGCAAAAATCCAAAATTGCTATCTATCTAATTCCCCTCTAACAGCCAGCCCAATCTTTTCTAACAAGAACGGCTTTTTCACATAAGCCCCTGCACCCAATCTTTGAGCCTCTTTGACACGTTTTGTTTCAGAGAATCCACTGACGATTAATGCCTTTTGATTTGGATGAAATTCGATGATCCTTTTGTAGGTCTCAAGTCCATCAATTCCAGGATCCATAATCATATCTAAAACCAGTAGATCTGCTGAATTGTCTTTGAGGTAGTTAACCGCTTCTTCTCCGCTTGAAACCGTTGTGACAGAGTAGCCCAATTTCTTTAGTATCCGGGAGGCAATCTCTCTCTGCTCTTCCACATCATCCACCACTAAGACTGACTCTCCCTTGCCCATATAATCTTCAATGGATAGAAGGGACTTATCTTTGGGTAGTTCTTTTCTTGTTATTGGAAAATAAAGAGTGAATGTAGCTCCCTTTCCTTTAGCGCTTTGAATATCAATATAGCCTTTGTGGTCTTTTACTGTTCCCCACACCACTGCCATGCCTAATCCTGTTCCACTTCTTGCCATAACCTTCTTGGTATAGAAAGGCTCAAAGATCCTCTCTCTATCCTTCTTTGAGATACCTACTCCAGTGTCAGAAACGGTAAGGGTAACATAGTCACCCTCCTCTACATAGTCATAGCCTCTTATTGGTTGATCGATATATAGGTTTTCTGTGGATATGGAGATCTCTCCCCCATCAGGCATGGCCTCAGCTGCATTGGAGACTAAATTCATAACAGTCTTGGATAGATGAGTAGGGGAGCACAAGATATTTAATAGGTCTTTTTCAAGATTGGTTTTTACGTGAACGTTAGGATGGAATGATATTAGCTTTTCATGTTCGGGGCTTTTCACATATTCAGAAATGATATGGTTTAGATCTACCACCTCTGTAACAGCAACCCCTCTTCGTGATAGTGTCAACAGATCCTGTACGATTGCAGCGGCCTTTTCCCCTGACTTCTGTATGGTCAGCATTGGCTTTCTCAAGGGGCTGTCTTTGGGGGTCTCCAGCAATAACAGCTCAGGATAGCTTACAAGACCAGCCAGGATGTTATTGAGATCATGGGCTACCCCTCCTGCAAGGGTTCCGATGACCTCCATTCTTTGGGCTCGTTGGAGTTGGGCTTCGAGTTTCTTTTTTTCTTCCTCCGATCGCTTCTGTTCAGTGAAGTCTCGAAATACCCCCTGCAAAATTTTTTTGCCCTTGAATTCAAATATATTGGCCTTTATTGAAACATCTCTTATCTCTCCATTTTTAGTAATAATGTGAGCTTCCAGAGCCTGTCCCTCTTTCTCTTTTAAATGCTGTTTGTAAGTCCTGCTGAATTCTCCTTCAATTTCTTCTGGAGGATGGAGAATCTGCTGGTGTTTACCAACCAGCTCCGATTTTGCTCTGCCAACCAATTCTGAGGCTGCATGGTTGCAGTCCACTATTATCCCTTTTTCCGCATCAGCTATGAAGATGGCATCCAGTGCTTCTTCAAATTGTGTTCTGTATTTTTCTTCAGATTCTTTCAGCGCCTCTTCGGTCCGCTTCCTCTCATTAACTTCCTGAATGAGCATGTCGCGGGAAACGGTGGTTTTTTGCAGACTTTCCGTCATCCGGTTGAACTCATCTGCTAATTGCGCAATTTCATCATGAGTTTCAATCTTGATGCGGTAGTCCAGGTCCCCTCTACCTATCCTTCCGGTTCCACGGGACAACTCCTCTATGGGCTTGGCAAACAACCTCATAGATATAAAAAATGCGACAAAGCCGACAAAAATAATGAGACACACCCCAATTAAGACGGAATCTATGAGCGCATTTTTTAATTCTGATGAAAATATCTTTCGGGGAATAATAAGTGCGAGATTTAACAATACATTATTATTTGAACCTAATTTGATCGAAGAAGAAACGAATAAAGCATCATTGATGTTTTCTTCTTGAGATTGATAAAGATCTGGACCGGGAGATGCCTCTTTTTCCGGTGAAAGCATTACATGATTATCCGGCCTGAAGACAAATGCTATAGGTATTTGGTTAAATTTGATATCCGATAAATAATTCAACTAACCTGTTAAATCGCAGAGGAAAATTATTGCCCCTCCAAATCCTCCTATCTCTGGCTCCATCTTCGAAATGCCGATCACAAATGTGTGTTTATTATTCTTATATCTAAAAGGTCCTTCAAACAATATCGATCCCACATTTTCTTCTTTTAATCTCTCAAATAAAGAATAGATCCTTCGATAGAGCACATTATTAGGGAAATGATCTATTGTGGCATAGTCTCTTACTCTCTTCTTACCTACAGTGATAATCTTTTCTCTCCCTTTTGAATCAATAAATCTCGATGAGAGGTATATGCTTTCAGGCATCTTTGTGAAATGCAAAAATAACCTTTCAGCAGGTGGTTTCGTCAGGAGGGCTTCATCTCTTTGGGAGGTTAAAAAATTATTCAGAGAGGATGATTGTTCAATAAAGCCTAAATCCTTTTTGATGGGAATGGTAAACGTTCTGTTAAAATAATTGATTGATCTCTCCCGGCTATCAGTAAGCTGTGATTTTATGGTGCGCTCAATAAATCCTTTTTTGGCCCTATAGCGCACCACGCCAGAAATGGTTAGAGTAATAAGTCCAACACCTAAAAAAGCGAAAAACAGCTTCTGAAAAATGGATAGCCCTTTTTTTCTTCGCATAATCTCTCCATTAAATTCTCGGAGACTCGTTTGCCTGTCGGTCGGTTGCCCTGTATGCTAATCAATTGGTAATACTGATACCTGTAAGGACCAACCGAAGGATCAGTTATTCGGCGATCTATGCCGGGTAATTCGCTACCCGCACCCTTTATTTGGGATATTTTTCAAGTGCTAAGGCATTATCAAAGAATTCTTCGATAAAAGCTTTGCCTGATATATCCACTCCCAACATATTTGCCCTTTGACGGTTTACGATGACTGGCCCTCTTTCAGGAGCATGTACTGGGATATTAGCAGGATTTTTGCGTTTTATGAGTATTTGATAGGCGGTTTTAACGGCCTCATACCCCTGTTTAAAGCCTGAGTCATCAACGACCAAAAGAATTCCTTCTCTTGCAAACTGTTTTTCATGCGCACAATCAGGTTTCTTTATGTTGCGAAGATACCACGCTCCTATCTTCAATTGATCAACAGGATTACCAAGATCATCTTTAATTGTGTTATGGTTGAGCACAAAAAAGGCATCCACTTCTTTTTGGAGCCTGAGGGCCTCGGATTTCCATTCTGATAACGAATTTGTCACAACTGTTTTCACAAGCTTTATTGGAAGCTTACCTTCTGCTGCCAACTTTTCAAGTTCTTTAGCCTTGGATCTACCAGTGGGAGAATCATCTGAAAGTATGGCAAAGGTCTTGACACTGGGCACCAGCCTTTTAAGATACTCCACATTTTCTTTCAAATAACCGGCTTGATAGATCCCGGTTATATTATGGCCGGGTTTTTCAATGGAATCTATTAATCCATACTTTAATGGGAGCCCATTTATCCCCCAGAAAACAACAGGGGTATTGGTATCAATATACAGGTTGCCAATATAATTGGCCGCATTATCGTCGCCTAATAAAATCATGTCTGGCTTGAATTTTTTTTCTTCTTTCAGAATGAAAGCAGTAGCCTCCGCGATTTCTCTCATGTTGTTTTTCCGCTTGCTATCCATCCAGACTTTCTTGACAATAGCTTTGAAGCTCTCAACATAATCGTTTTCGGTATATTCTTTTACCTGCTTTTCATTATCAAGAAAATTGAAATCAAGCAGTGCGGCACAAACGCCCGCGTGAGTATCTTGTGACCAAAGATATTCCCTGTGATAGCTACTCACCACAAATATCCTTGCCTGCTTTGATGCTCCATAGACTACCTGTGTCATACAGAATCCTAAGAGAAAAACAACTAAAACTCTTAAAGTCTTCATTATTGTCACCTTTCTCATTAGTGAGTTATAAGAAATTGTAGCATATCTCTGAATAAAAGACAATTTTCGATGCCAGAAAAGGGAATGTATCAATTTTCATTACTTTCAAGTGGCTTTTTGACAAGCGATAAAGCCTACATCCCCATTCTGCACGCTTGGCTCAAAGCTGTTTTGCCTCCTATCAAGGTTGCAATTATTCCAACAAGGAAATGCTTTATTTATAGCATTCAGCAAGAATCGTACCAAAATGGTGTCTTGATATATTTTCCAATTACTTCAATTGGTTGAGCCGTTTTATCAAGGCATTCATAAATTGATACGCCAGAAACATCTAAGAAGAAAAGGCAACCAGGACAGCCTTATAGTCAAAAGGCCAAAAAGCATTTAGCGGGGTTGGTATTGAATAAGGTCATTGAAATAAAGGGTTATGGCCTTGATGGGTTCGAGATGGATCAGCCGCGGCTTTATGTCGTCGGGTGAATCCGCTGGTTAGGCTAAGTCCTCATGAATACACTGAATTTCTGGCTTGACCTGAGGCAAACGTTCTTTGATGGTCGTCCAAACAAGCTTGTAATCCACGCCAAAATAGAAATGAATGAGTCTGTCCCTCATTCCTGCCATTTCTTTCCAGGGAACAGTTGGATACTGCTGTCGAATTTCATCCGGAATATTTTTTGTTGCCTCCCCAATGATTTCAAATTTTCGGATAACAGCGCTTGCGGTCTTGTCGTCTGCACGGAATTCCTCAAAGCTCATCCCTTCCACAAAAGCCTCAATGCTATCCATTGCTGATAGAATATCTTTCAGATATAGCTGGTAATCTCTCATATTGCTACAGCCTCATTCAGAATCGATTCCTGAAGTTCCTCCCTTAGGGCTCGCTTAGAAACGACATCTACTTTCTGTTGGAATTCATTCTCTAGAAAAATTGCCAAGCCGGTCAGGTCGAAAAGGTCTGCACCATCTTCAAAGTCTACAAGAATGTCTATATCACTTCCGGGATCTTGTTCTCTTCGAACGCTAGAGCCAAATAATTGAATTTCCTTTGCTCTGAATCTTTGTAAGATTTGAGGTTTTAGTTCCCGCAACCTTACGAGAATTTCTTCTGCTGATATGGTAGCCATTTTCTTACCCCATAAAATGATTGAAAT
>CAZMUW010000104.1:0-5782 GCA_964569645.1 uncultured Desulfobacteraceae bacterium
GCCATTTCAAGAGGCCTGCCATGCACAGCCTTCTTTCAATAGATGTCTGATGAAGAACTTCCGAGAGATGCAGCAGGTTCGTATTGCGCCGTTCCCCATCGGGCAAAGACATGAGGCGGGCCAGGACATTTTCTTCTAATACCAGGTACCGGAACATCCGGATAAAACCGTGCTCGTCCCAAAGGTCATGATATTTCTTGAATTTAATAAGCCATTTCTCCCATTCGGCTTCATCCTTGATCAAATCATCCAGCTCCTCTCCCCTGACACCCATCACATCTGTTGCCAGGGCCTCCTTGAGGAGACTCTCATTATTCGGCTCACTAATGCCTGCCAGAACCCGCTCCATTTCCAGGGCTTCATGGGAATCAAAGAGGTTCTCTGTAGTGTAAAGAACACTGGGTATATTTAGAGCTGAGAGGGCTTTCTGCATGTGGCGTGCCTCAAAGTGAGTCCTCACCAAAACAGCAATATCTCCTTCCATCAGGGGTCTTTTTCCTATAATAGCTCTGTTGTTTCTGCCAAGATTGATAACTCGTGAAACTTCAGCTGCCACAGCCCCGGGAATGAGCTCTCTTGCCTGTGTCTTGGTAATTGTCTTTCCGGGTTCTCCTACCTTGCCGGCATCCAGAAACCACAGGTGCAAAGGCGGCTCCGTTTGCCCATCCATTCTGAGAGATTCCGGGTCTTTATCTGCTGCTGGCACAGCCGGTTGAAACGGGATCTCTTCATAGACAAAGGGACGGTCCGCCCTGGCAAAGATGGCATTTATTGCGGCAATCAAATCGGGCTCAGACCGCCAGTTCTCCCCGAGGGTGTACCGGGACGCCACATCTCCCGCAGCGTCCATGTAGGCAAAGATATCAGCCCCACGGAAACTGTATATGGCCTGCTTTGGATCGCCGATAAGAAAAAGGGTGCTCCTTCCGGTGCCGAAAACCTTTTTGAAAATGGCATACTGAATCGGATCGGTATCCTGGAATTCATCTATCAGGGCAGCCCCGAATTTCTTACCTATTTCCCTTGCAAGTGCTTCTCCGCCCTTTTCCCCCAGGGCCCGATGCAGTCTGAGGAGAAGATCATCAAAAAACCGGATGTTTTTCTCCGCTTTTCTCCTGATAAGCTCATCTTGCACGTAATGAAATAACTCCGCTTTGAGCCCGAGGAGATGCTGGTCAAAAACCCTCTCGAGTTCCTCCTGTTTTTCCCTTAGCTTTTCACAGAGCTCAAAGAATGGATGAGCCGGAGGGGTATAGTCTTTCTTCACTGCCCCCTCGAGCTCGCTTGAGGTAAACTTCTTGAAACCGTTAAACAATAAAGGATTATTACCTCCCGAAGCCATAGTATCGTCCATACCCTGAATCCAAATCGGGATATTCGCATATTTGTATTTGCTTCTGTTTAGACCTTCATCGCTTGCAAGAATCTTTTCGACTTCTGTCCTTGCTGAGTTCCAGTTGCTGCGAGCCTCGTTGAAATACTCTCGAAATTCCTTTTCCTCTAAAGAAGAGTCAGGAATCTCAACCTGAGGAATGATCTTCAGGTATGGCCGGGCATGCCTATTGGCGAGGAGAGCAAGGAGGCTGTCCGGGCTGAATTTGCTGTTAATGGCATAATTTACAAAAAGAGGCGATGCATCGTAGAAATGCCTGCGCCAGAAATCATCAACAATTTCCCTTTTAAGATCTTCCTGGTCAGTAACCAGCTCCGTATCAAAGAGACTGCCGCTTTCAAAGGCATTCTCATGCAGCATTCTCATGCAAAACCCGTGTATGGTGAATATGGCAGCTTGATCAAAGGCCCGGAGTGCTTCCCCAAGGTTTCTTAATGCAGCCTCCGGATCCTTATGTCTTCTCACCAGATCGTTCAGGAAGGCATCCTCTGTCCGTCCCACGGAGAATGCCTCTGAGGCTTCCCGCAGCTTACCACGAATCCTGTCTCTCAACTCATCTGTGGCAGGTACTGTAAAGGTGACCACAAGTATCTCGTCTACGGAGAGATTCTTCTCCAGGATAAGCCTGAGAAACAGGCCGGCAATAGCATAGGTTTTTCCCGTACCGGCACTGGCCTCTATAAGGTTTGTTCCCTCAAGGGGGCTGTTTAAAAGATCGAAATTCTCGAATCTCGTCATTTTTCCATCTCTTTCTGGTGCTCTATCAACGGTCTAAAGACATCTTCTGCAATGCGCTGAAATTCTGAATCAAGGGGATCGGTGTTTCTAAAACAGAGCTGATAGTAAGGATCTTCGCACTCACCTCGGTTATATTCACTTCCTGTCCAGGTCTTGCGGGCATTATTGAGGGCATTCTCATCGGGTTTGTTTTTTTCCATGAGCACATGAGCATATGCCCAGGAAGAATCCTGGAAGAAATGAAGGGGTCTTGCGAGCCCCGCCCAGTATTCCTCCAGTAACCTTCCAAGGATCTCTTTGCTGTTTTCCACCTGGGAATATCCCCAGGCTATCCACACAGCTTCCCGCCTGTTACCAGGATCCAGGCCTGCCAGTATGCTGGTGCGGGGATACTTATCGGCCGTGAGGCTATTGAGTGTTAGGTGATGGATCCATATCTTAAGACGGTCTCTGGGCTTCACTCGTGCATAGCGGTATTGCAGCAGTCTTTCCGGGTAAATGGCATCGATCCGCCCCATCAGCCTGAAACCTGATATACTCAGATCCATTTCAAGGGGCTCAAGGGTTGTTTCACGTATGTAAGGCCCAGTTTTTTCTACAAACCGCTCGACCCCCTGAGTTAGGGCCTCAAATATGCAGTCTCCCGGGGTCCCGTGTGGGAGCTTCCCGGAGGCCCGCGTCAGAGGTAAGAAATCTTTGAGGTTGCCTCCTGCGAGTCTCCTTTCCACCAGGTCTTCTTCAAGCAGATACTTTTCCAGGCCCTTGATATCAAAAGCCTCTCTTTCTTCCAGGATCGAGGCCCGTTCCTCAAGATGAATCCCCAGGCGTTTATTGAGCAGAAACCGTGCCGGGTTGCCAAAAAAGCTGCACAAATCATCCAAATCAACTGTTTTCCATTCCTCCTCGGGATCAGAGAGACCTCTCCGGATAAACGGCACAGGAGCCTTGCGGGTCTCCAGAAGGCATTGGGCTGCCTGGCGGTTTTCCTCGGAATAGCTGAACAGTTTATCATTCTTCTTGAAATACGCCGGACTGAAGGCCTGAAGGCGATGTTTTGTAGAAATGTGGTCAAGAATCTTCTCCCCCGGGATCTTAAAGCCCTGTCCAATATAATCCATGAGCTCGCTCACCAGGACAGATGGGGGGATAAGGCTATTATCCTGGATACTTTGCCCCACATAACTGATATACAGTTTTTCTCTGGCTGAAAGCATTGCCTCCAGAAAGAGATATCTGTCGTCATTGCGCCGGGATCGGTCTCCCGGTTTAGGATGCCTTGCCATGAGATCAAAACCTAATGGTTTGGCCTGCCTTGGATAGGCATCACCATCCATACCCACAAGACAGATGATCTTGAAGGGAATGCTGCGCATGGGCAACATTGCGCAGAAGGTAATGCCTCCGGTGATAAAACCGAATCCAAAGCCTTCCCCTTCAAGGTAGTGCCCCAGGTGCCATTTGATGACATTGATACCGATCTCTTCATCAAAACCTGCCATCTCCTGCATCTCACCGAGTTCATTGAGGGTGCGCTGTATCACCTGCATCTCCCTTTCTGTATCTTCATCAGGCATAAAGAATCTGTCAAGGAGCCCCGTTAAGGTTTTAGCCCACCTGTCCAGGCTGCGCGGTTGACCAAGGGATGTGACATGGGTAAAGAGCTGCTCTGTGAATTCAAGAAGCTTCCCCAACACCGAGGCCTCACCACCCTCGATATGATCATAGGGAAGGACACCATCGAACATGTTCTCGTCCTGCCCGGGCATGGCATAGCCCAGCAGGAGCCTTTCCAGGCCGGCCTTCCAGGTGTTTTCCGCCAATCCAGGCAGGTCCAGTTTACCCCGGCTTTCACCGTCGATTCCCCACCGTATCAGGGTGTCTCTCACCCATTTCCGGACAAGGCCAAGATCATCCTCCAAAAAACCAAATTTCCGCTGGACCGCCCTCGATTCCAGAATGGTGAAAACCTGTGATGCGGTAAAGCGGCTGCTCTGGAGATCCAGGATTGCCACGAACGTATCTATAATCCCGCTCTCTTTCCTGATACTCCGATCTGAGATGCTGAAAGGAATTCTCGCCGGGTCATCAACAGGGATATCAAATACAGCCTGGATATAGGGGGCGTAAGTTTCTATATCCGGCGTCATTACCAGGATATCCCCGGGCAGCAGGCCTGGATCCTTCTCAAACATATCCAGGATCCGGTCGTGCAGAACCTCTATCTCCCGCATAGGACTGTGGCATGAATGGATCCGGATAGAGGTGTCATGGGCCGCAACAACCTTCTTCCCATCCGATCTCTGCTGCCTATCCCGGAGGTTCAGAATGTCGGATTGAAGGCAGGAGAGCAGATTTTCCTCACCGGGATCTACGAAAGTTGGAAATTCTTCGCAGGTGAGCTCGTTTGCCAGATCAAAGAAATCCCTGCCCAGTGTTCCCATGGAGGCCAGGAGGCTGTTTCCTTTTTCAAGGTGTAGCTCTTCAACAGTGGGATCCCCGGTGCCGTCTCTCGGTGTAGTCCTTTTCATCTCCCAGTCAGAAAGGATGTCACCCCAGAATTCTCTACAGGGATTCATGAGAAACAGGTTTACCTGTGTAAACTTTGATATAGCGGCAAGCACCTGCATGTGAAACCGGGGAAGTGCAGATATCCCAAAGAGTGAGACTCTCTCGGGGAGGCCATTTATACCGGTGGAGGATTCCTCAACAGCCTCAAGAAAGGCCTTTCCGAGTGCCGCACGATGCTTCACTTCATTCCCTTTAACCAGTTCTCTCCAGAGCACGGCCTGCCAGTTTTCTTCATTTCCATCTTCCCATCGGAAAATCATCTCCGGACGAAAAAGCAGGTACTGGTCGAAGATGTCTGCGATTCGCTCAGAAAGCTGGAAACGCTTGAGATTCCCCTGACTATCTCCAAGATAGATCTTGAGGCTCTCAAAGCCTGGCTTACTTATGCAGGACGGAAGGATTTTCATTATCCTCCAGGTCATTATTTTGGGATCGAAGGGTGAGCCTTCAGGGAGATCTGGCATGACTTTCCGGAAAACGTCGTGGACAAAGGTGTTGGGAAAAGGAAATCTGTAGTTTGTGCAGATACCATGGCGCTGGGCAAGTTGCATGGATACCCAGCGCTTCATGCCCTGACTCTGGGCAACAATAATTTCTTCATCCAGCACTGATGTTAAAGGCGTCCTGAGGACTTCGGCCAATGCCCCGGCCAGGATCTCCAACCGGTTGCTGGTAAAGAGTCTTAAGGTCATTATGGAAACTTCTTTGGTTATCCTGTTTGATTTAAGGTTGGTGTTAACGCTTAGGAAGTATATCACACAGGGAGATGTTTGGCTAAACCTAAAAATGGATTACCGTCTTCTTTTCACTCACTTGAAAGGCATAACTAACGTCTCGGAAATTGTACAACTTACTGAAGTTAAAGGGATTTATTAAGGTCTAAAATTGAACCTCGCATATGGAATATTGGAATGTTGAAGATTGGCTAAGGAAAAATCTCATTTATTAGATTTCTTGTCAAGGAATATTTTTCCAATATAACAATGTCCCGTTTTCCCAAAACCCATTATTCCAGTATTCCAATATTCGTAACAGTTCAGCCACTAAGGCACAAAGGCTCAAAGAAGGGATATGAATTATAAA
>CAZMUW010000105.1:0-5658 GCA_964569645.1 uncultured Desulfobacteraceae bacterium
ATAATATGTTGGTAAAATGTCAACTGAACGCTGGAGCATCACACATAGAAATTGACAAACCACATGTCGGAATTAATGCAAAACAAATATGATATTGAAAATCAAGAGTCTTTATGAGGAATAGATTTCTACTTATTTTACTGATATTTTTACTTCATTTAGGATGTTCAATAAGACAGAGGCAAGTTGTTCCTTCTAAAGAAAAACAAGAAATAAGACATCTGGAAAACCTCTTTCAGAACAGCCGGAAGGTTTTTTTATCATTAAATCTATATGGGACCTTTGATCTTACCTGGGATGATTTAATTCAAAGAATCCATGAAGCCTCTAAAAAATATGATTTTCCTGAAGAAGAAGTAAAGTCTGCATTTGAATTAAGTGAATCTATGAAAAAAAGTGTCCTCAATCTGAAAGGGCTTTTTGATCTAAAATATATATTCCAGGGGAAGCATGAAGTTAGTGCAAGTAATTATGTAAAAGTTGATGGATGTCTTGTCACTCCAGCAATGGCATCCATGTGGAATCATATATTACTGGAATTTAGTCACCACTATCCCAAAATGAAACCTGCAATTAGATCAGGGTATAGAAGCCCTGCCTATCAGTTATACTTATTATTTGGATTTGAGGGCAACCTTAGTGAAATATTCAAGATTGCCGCCCCCCCTTATTACAGCCGTCATAATTGTCTTGTACCAGATATCAGCGTCAATATCTTTTGCAAAACAAATACTAAGGCGTTTAGTATTTTTGAAAAAATTGCCCAGAAATACGGCTTTTATCCCGCCTATCCTGATGATAGACACCTGCCAAGGGAATTTCGTTTTATTGGAGCAGATAGTTTGTATGGAGGGATTCTAAGCAAAAGAAATATTCCTGTTAGGCTATCCCATGATTTTTATCTTGCAATGAAGAAAACAGGTTTCTATCCGTCACCGGATTTTCTTAGAGTGATCTTTGCTTTGATGAAACACGAATCAGGTATGGTATGGAACCCTCGTTTAAATGATATAAAGAAACAGCATATCAAAAAGAGCTTCAAAAAAATTTTTGGAGAATCAAAACTGAGCCTTGGCAATCTGTTTTCAGCATTTTTTTTGTCAAAGGAGATGCAAAATAAAAAAGAGACACTTAAAGCAGAATTGAATAAAATTACTGATCCAAAAAACCACTCGGCCACGGAATATTCATTATATGTATGGTCCAGAAAAAGTTATCGTTTTATTAAAACAATTTTTGAATACCATAGAAAGGTAATCAGTCTAGGGAAAAAAATTGCGGGTGTTGATTCTATTTTTGACAGGCTTGCTCATGAACCTCAGACTTTCGGTCTCACACAGATTAATGTAAATCATTTAATGGAGAAGATGAAAGATAATGCTGAACTTGCTAAAAGATTTAGTAAATTGTATCAAATTTCAAAAGGAAAAATGATTCCTGGCAGGGATCTCATCGTTGCCTCGTTATGTGGTATAAGATCAGCCCCTTTGAGCAGGCAAGAAACATTAGAACTGATTATTGTTGGCTATATAAAGCCACGGTATGAAAATCACCTTCTGGGGAAAAGGGATGACATTAAATTCTTAATAGCGGAGCATCTGAGCGGAGAGATGTCGACTTACCGAGCCGCAATACAACACGAATTAAACAGGAAGTTAAAGACTTCGTTAGTCACGGATGGAGACCTGTCTTATTATCATCCATACTCGACTAAGATTGATTGGACAAGAGCGTCTAATACCCAGAAACAGTTAAGGATCTTTATCCACAAAAATAAGAATCTATTTCATCAACCAATAGATGAGGATCTTCTTGTTCGCAAACTATGCGAGGCTGATTTGTGGAAAAAGTTGAAAAAATCCAAGCTTTATAGGGCAATTATGAAAAAAGCAATGGGGCGGCGCAGGATCCCCAATATCAAAAGTCTCCTTTATCAGGAATCCCCTGCGGAATATGCTGATCGGATATTAAGAGTTGCCAAGCAGTACTAAAAATAGCTGTCCATTTGGTAAAAAAGGGGGGGTTGGTTTCAGAGCTGCGTTCAGGATTGGGAAAGAGGTTGTGGGGAAATCGCACAAAATCGTTAAGTACAGTTGACATTAATAATAAAATATCGTAATCTCTAATTTACAGAAAGAACAATATTTCATGAAGTGAGGTTGACAAAGAAAACTATGATAGATTTAAGCGAGTTTTTCAGCATCCAGAGTGGCTTACTTACTCAGATTCCCAAAACACACAGGCGCTTTCTTAACGCAAAGATCGATTGGGATAGCCGCCTGCTGGGCATTGTCGGGGGCAGAGGGACCGGAAAGACAACCTTGCTCCTTCAGCACTTAGATGACCAGGATAATCGCGAACAGCGACATCTTTATATCTCCGCAGACCATATCCGGGTACAAGCGACCGGCCTTTATGAGATTGGATCTTCCTTTTTCCGCCTCGGCGGAGAAAGCATTACGATAGATGAGATCCACAAATACTCCAAGTGGTCACAGGAAATTAAAAATCTATACGACTCCTTTCCGGCCGCAAAATTTCTCTTTTCTGGAAGTTCCACTTTAGCCCTGCAAAAAGGAAAAGCGGATCTTTCAAGACGGGCTGTTTTTTATACTCTTCCAGGGCTGTCGTTTCGCGAATATGTATATCTTGCCCAGGGGTTGGAGTTTCAACCTATCTCCTTCCAAAACCTTTTTCAAGAGCATCCGCTCGTGGCTTCAACAATTCTGAAAGAAGGGCCAATCCTCGGACATTTTAGGGATTACATTCATCACGGGGTCTATCCTTTTTTCCTGGAAGGGATAAAAGAGTATGTCCCCAAACTGTTGAATGTCGTGGAAAAGGTGCTCTACGAAGATATTCCGGCAGTCACTGGTATCAAGACGGCCAACGTGCCCGTGCTGAAACGCATACTGTGGCTTATTGCCACATCCCAGCCGTTCACGCCCAATATTGAGAGAATGTCCAGAAATCTGAGCATTTCCAAGCAATACGTTTATACCTATCTTGGTTCTTTAGAACGGGCCGGACTGCTTTCAGGTTTTTTACCCTGGTCAACTGGTTATCGACTTGTCCGCAAGCCTGTTAAAATTTATATGGAAAACACGAATTTGCTAAGGGCAGTGATCGGAGAACTAGGTGGAAAGGAGCAGGAAGGCGCTATCCGTGAAACCTTTTTTGCCCATCAATTAAAAAGCGCAGGCATAAATATCCGCATCCCGAGCCAGGGGGACTTTCTGTTGGAAAGTAAATATCTGCTTGAAATCGGTGGAAAGAGCAAGGGAAAAAGTCAGGTCAAGGGTGCTAAGAATGCTTTTGTGGCGCGAGATGACATTGAAGTCGGATACGGCAACATCATCCCCTTGTGGCTGTTCGGGTTCCTGTATTGAGGTACTTACCGGCGCCGTCACTCTAAAAGGGAGCACCAGCAGGAGCTCGCGCTCCCTGCATACCCCGGTTAGGCAAGGGTAGGCACATTAATGTCTAATATTCAAAAATCAAGACCTGACTCCGCTCTTATCACTTCGCGATTTACCTGGAATAGGTGGCCAGCTTACCGTGGAATGGGTGTCTCCCATACCCTTAGACTATCGGCTACTATATTAACAAACCGGTAATGCTCCCACAACGAACCACTGACATTATCTAAAATAGGGCCTCCAGGAGTTCCGTGACTGATGAGACGCCAATGAGTTCCATATCTACTGTAGATTTCAGCGTTTTTATGCTTTTTTTTGAGAGTAAACATCGTGAAAAACCTAATTTTACCGCCTCTTTTAGCCTGACCTCAGTCTGGCTAACACCCCTGACCTCCCCTGAGAGCCCCACCTCACCAAAGGTAATGGTTTTTCTTGGGATGGGTTTATTAAGAAAACTTGAGGCCGTGGTAGAGATGATTCCAAGATCGATAGCAGGTTCGTCAATCTTTATCCCGCCAGCCACATTTAAGAATATGTCCTTATCAGAGAGGGCAACTCCTCCTCTCTTAGCTAAAACCGCAGCAAGAAGACTAACCCTGTTTGGGTCAACACCAATGGTGGTTCTACGTGGTATGGCAAGAGAGCTGGTACAAACAAGGGCCTGCATCTCTACCAGTAAGGGTCTGGAGCCTTCCATACAGGAGATAACTACAGAGCCGCTAACATCAATGGCCCTCTCCTCTAAAAAAATCTTGGATGGATTGCCAACCTCTTCCAATCCATTATCACTCATCTCAAATACCCCTATCTCGTTAGTGGGACCATACCTGTTTTTTACAGCCCTGAGGATCCTATACATATGGGATCCATCTCCCTCGAAATAGAGTACAGTATCCACTAAGTGCTCCAAGACCTTTGGGCCTGCTATTGCCCCATCTTTTGTTACATGCCCAATCAAAAATATTGCCCTCCCGGAACCTTTTGCCAGGTTCATGAGCCTGCTCGTAACCTCTCTTACCTGCCCGATAGAGCCTGGAGCAGAACCCAGGGATTCAGTATAGATTGTCTGGATCGAGTCGATAACAATAATCCGGGGGGCAAGCTCATCGAGCCTATCAATAAGATCTTCCAAACATGTTCCACTTAATAGATAGAGCTCAGAAGAGTCAGCTGATATCCTCTGTGCCCTCATCTTTATCTGTTGAACCGATTCCTCACCTGAGATATAGAGAGCTCTATGGCCTTGCTGGGCAAGTCTCTGTACAACCTGCAAGATCAAAGTGGATTTACCAATACCAGGGTCTCCTCCAATCAAAACAAGGGATCCTGGGACAACTCCTCCCCCAAGGGTCCTATCAAACTCACTCATCCCTGTCTTATCTCTACCCTCTTTATCTAAGGGAATTGTATCAATCCTCTGGGGCCTATCTAAGAAAGATCCCCTTTTTCCCCTATCTCGGTTGTCCCTTTCAGTCAATTCCTCTACCAGTGAGTTCCATGCTCCACAATCAGGGCACCTGCCTAACCATTTTGGGGCCTTATAGCCACAATTTTGACATACAAATATAGTTTTCTGCCTGGCCAATTGAATGCCCTCCGTTCATTGTGTTTATAGGGTCTGTTGTGTTTATTGAGTTAATTGGTTTGAAATGAGAATACAAGAAACACAACTATTTTCTTTCATCAGTCTTCATTAGTCAATTTTTTTAAATCCAGGGGCTTGAATTAAAAAAAACTTCCTGGTTGACAAAGTGGGAGGTTAATATTAGGTTGCATAAAAAAATTAAAAGAAAATGGAGGAATGAAGGTGAGCGAAGTTTTAGAGGTAAACGACAGTAATTTTGAGGATGAAATCATCAAATCCGACTTACCTGCCATGGTTGATTTTTGGGCCCCATGGTGCCAGCCATGCCTTATTACCGGTCCCTGGATAGAGGAGCTTGCTCAGGAATATGTCGGACGGTTTAAGACGACCAAGATGAATATTGATGAAAACCCCATGACCCCTAATCGCTATGGTATCAGGTCAATCCCAACAATACTCCTTTTTAAGGATGGGGAATTGGTAGATACCATTGTGGGGGCTGTGGGAAAGGCAAATATTGAAAAGGCCATGGTCAAACTAATGTAAAGAACCAAGGGGCTTCGCCCCAACTGGAATATTGGAAGAATGGAATACTGGAATGATGGGTTCAATTGAATGACTATTGAATATTGACTATTGACAATTGTGAATTTC
>CAZMUW010000106.1:0-5642 GCA_964569645.1 uncultured Desulfobacteraceae bacterium
TGTTCCATTAAAAATACTGTTATTTCAATAAGTTGTAGAATTTCCGAGACGTTAAGAGGAGGAAAAAATGTTAACCGGAGAGAATTTAGTCGAGGAATACAAGAGAGATCATCCGGGATCACAGAAGTTGCACGAACGGGCAGTGAAAAACTTTGCTGCTAATGGCGCTACTCATGCGGGGCGTGTTCTTGATCCCTTTAGGCCTTATGTCACTCATGCCAAGGGTTCGCGAAAGTGGGACGTAGATGGTAACGAATACATAGATTACGTGATGGGACATGGTGCTCTAATACTGGGTCACAGCCACCCTGCGGTAGTACAGGCAGTACAGGAGCAGATGGCAAAGGGAGTTCACTACGGTGAAAACCACGAGCTGGAAGTGGAGTTGGCTGAGCTAATAAAGAGTATGATGCCTGTGACAGAAAGAGTAGCGTTCTTCTCCTGTGGGCAGGAAGCCAATATGATGGCGATTAGACTAAGTCGAATCTTTACTGGCAGGAAGAAGGTCCTCAGGTTTGAGGAGAATTTCCATGGTTGGGCCGATGAATTGGTGCATGAAGGTTCAGCTGGTATTGTTGCGGATGAGGTCAACGTTATACCCTTTAACGATCTTCACAAAGTGGAGGAGGAGCTGGCTACGAAAGAATACGCTGTCCTCTTGACCGAAGGAGGCGGTGCCTTCATGAGTGGACGAGTTCCGATAGATATTGACTTTGCTCGAGCATTGCCTGATCTTACAAAGAAGTATGGTACTATTTGGGTCCTCGATGAGGTAGTCACCGGCTTCCGGGATGCCCCGGGAGGCTGGCAATCGGTTATAGGTGTCAGGCCTGATTTGACCACGCTCGGTAAGTGTGTGGGTGGAGGGCTTCCCGTTGGAGCTGTATCAGGTAGAGCTGATATCATGGAATCATTCAACCCCAAGACTCCCCCTGAGCAACGCATCCCCCATACGGGGACCTGGAATGCTAACCCTCTCTTATGTGCAGCCGGCATCGCCGCTTGCAAGCTCTACCAGAGTGGTCAACCACAAAAGAAGGCCCGCCAGCTTGCTGACTATTTTCGTGAGAGAGGGAATAGAGTTCTGAAGGAGCGAGACATTAGTGGTCGTCTCTATAACAGGACTGTAGTCCACTTATACCTTGGTCCAATTGACTACGAACCATCTAACGAGACCATGCCGCCTGCCAGGGATATTAAGAAGATTATGGACCCCACAATGGAACCTATACAGACCCGATTAGGTCTTCACCTGCTACAGCGCGGTATTGCTACCTTTGGCAGGGGATTCTATATCCTTTCAGCGGCGCACACCAAGGAGGATATCGACAAAACAATATATGCATTTAGCGATTCCCTTGATGCCATGATTGCCGAGGGCACCCTAAGCCAAGCCTTGAGGGTGAGATGATATGCGGTAGCGAGGGAGGATTGGAGAGGTCAGGGTTGCGTTTCAAATATGTTCCTGATGCTGTTTCTATAAGGTGATTTAAGGACTCCCTTTTCAGTTATTATAGCGGAAATATATCTTGCCGGGGTTATATCAAAGGCAGGGTTAAAGGCATCCAAACCCTCCGGGCCAAGCAGATGACCGGCAAAGGAAATTACCTCGCCTGGTTCTCTTTCTTCAATAGGTATCAAATCCCCGTTTTTCAGATCAAGATCAAAGGTTGAAAGGGGTGCGGCAACGTAAAAAGGGATCTTATTCTCCTTTGCTATCACGGCCAATTGGTAGGTGCCGATCTTATTGGCCGTATCCCCATTTGAGGCTATTCGATCAGCCCCGGTTATTACTAAATCTATCATCTTCTTTCTCATCAGATAGCCGGCCGCACTATCTACTATTACCGTGACTGGGATGTTCTCCTCCATCAGCTCAAATGCCGTAAGGCGCATACCCTGGAGCAATGGTCTCGTCTCATCCGCGATCACATGGATATCTTTCCCGGCCTCATAAGCTGCCCTGATCACGCCCAAAGCAGTACCATAACCAGCGGTAGCTAAGGCCCCGGCGTTACAGTGGGTAAGGATAGTTGCTCCATCTGGGATGAGTCCCAGACCATTATGGCCGATCTTGATATTTATCTCAATATCCCTCTCTAAGATGATCTGGGATTCCTTTCTGATAGCCTCTTTAATCTCCTCTACATTATTACCCTGCATTCTTTCCACAACCTTGACCATCCCCTCAACTGCCCACCTGAGGTTCGCTGCTGTTAGCCTGGCCAATTTTATTTGCCGGGCCATTTCCAAAAATCTTCTCTTGAAGGTTCCATATTTTTCCGTCTTAATAGATTGAGACCCTAATGCGAGGCCCATGGCTGCAGCCACGCCAATAGCCGGTGCACCTCTTATAGCCATTTCTCTGATGGCAGTAATACATCCTGAAGAGTTCGGCAGACAAGCCATTCCTTTTTTTTGGGGAGTTTTCTCTGATCAATAATATAGACACAGTTATCTTCCCATTTAATTGTTGGAATCATGGCAAAAACCGGGTAAGCATTCAACTATCAGCCATCAGCCTTAAGTAAAGACAAAGGGTCTTGAGTTTGTCGAGTTTATTGATCTCACTTTAGGCACTTAATATAGACAATATCACCTTATTCCACGCCTCGGGGCCACCTCCTTCTGCCCTGATAAGATCCGGATGAACCAGACCTTTTATATAGGTGCCATCTCTATTGTGCATTAAAACAGCCTTGTCTACCGCCATCAACATGGGAATATCATTTGGGCTGTCTCCAAGAGCAATAGAAAAAATAGGGCCCCTCAGTTGTCTATAGATATTGAGCAATATTTCCACAGCCTTACCCTTATTGCTACCTAAAAAAAGATGGATAAATCGACCCCCGTGTACACAATCAAGGCCTAGATCGGACGCCTTCTTGCAAAATATCTTTCTATCATTGGCTGGATTTTTTAACACTATCGGCTCATCAAATTCTCTCTTGGAGGCGAGAATAGCCTGCTCTAACGTGAGACCGGTGATAGCAGTAATCTCTTTAGGAGGCATCTCCGAAAAACCCCTGAAGTGAAATTCTTCCTTTAATTGTCTGCTCTTCTCAAGCACCTCCTTAATCGGCCTTCCAATAAACAGCGCATTATATCCATTGACCCTTTCATAAGTATAGCCTTTGGGCAGTGTAAACGTAGACAGGAAGAAGATACCCCCACCGTTTTCTGCTATAAAGGGGCTATCAAGGGATAGTCTTTTCCTCAAAAATTCGATTTCAGCCCGGGTCTTACTGCTTACTAAGATAAGGGGAATTTTTAGTGAATGGATAAGCTTTAGGGCCGGCAGTGCCGGATTGAAGTCATAGGATTGATCATCCAGCAATGTCCCATCCAAGTCTGTAAATATCAAAATATGATGCCGGCGTCTTTTTGAACTGTCAATCATGGAAATATTCTTTTACCTGTTTAATGGCGCAAAATTTGCCACACATAGTACATACATCCTTTTCTGCCGGCGGCCTATTGTTTCTGTATTTTCTGGCCGTTATTTGATCAAGCGCAAGATCCATCTGTTTTTCCCAGTCAAGATCCTTTCGTGCCTTCCCCATCTTTTTGTCTAGCTCACTAGCAAGCTTATTCCCTCTGGCAATATCAGCAGCATGGGCAGCAATCTTTATGGCAATAACCCCCTCCCTGACATCATCCACTGAGGGTAAAGAGAGGTGCTCACTCGGCGTTACATAGCAGAGGAAATCCGCTCCAGCCCATCCAGCTACAGCACCACCTATAGCACAGGCGATATGATCATGGCCGGCGGCTATATCAGTTACTAATGGCCCGAGTACATAGAAGGGGGCATTATTACAGAGGCTTTTCTCAAGTTTGATGTTTGTTTCGATCTCATGTAAAGGTATATGGCCTGGCCCTTCTATCATTACCTGTACATCCTCTTCCCAGGCCAGTTTTGTAAGATGCCCTAAGGTCATGAGCTCATGGATCTGTGCCCTATCAGTGGAGTCGGCAAGACACCCAGGCCTCAGGCTGTCACCGAGACTGAGAACAACATCGTATTTTTTGGCAATGGACAATAGCCTGTCGTAATACTCAAACAAGGGATTTTCTTTTTCATGATGGATCATCCAGGTAGTCAGAAATGCTCCTCCCCTGCTGACTATGTCAAGATCTCTACCTTGACTCTTTAGCATCTCCAGGCCCTTAAGGGTAAGACCGCAATGGACAGTAATAAAGTCAACCCCATCGGATACGTGCCTTTCTATTACCTCAAATAGTTTATCCACTGTTAGGTGAACAAGACCGCCTGACTCCCCAACTGCTTCTACCACTGCCTGGTATATGGGAACTGTTCCAATAGGTACTTTCGATGCCCCTATGATTTTCCTTCTTATCAGATCAAGATCACCACCTGTGGAGAGATCCATCACAGTATCTGCTCCTGCCTCAATAGAGACTTTTAGTTTATCCATTTCCTCTTCCAGATCGATATGATCAGAGGATGTCCCGATGTTTGAGTTCACCTTTATTAACAATCCCTCACCAATCCCACACGGTTCTAAATCCTTGTGATTCTTATTTGCCGTGATAACAACCCTTCCTTTAGCCACCATCTCTCCAAGGGCGGATAGATCAGTTCTCTCTTTTTCAGCTATATATTTCATCTCCGGAGTCAAGACCCCATCCCTTGCCTTTTTTAATTGAGTCATAATAACCTTTCTCCTTTTCTGTTTATATTGAGGGTTGTACAGGCCCAGGGCCTTTACCTACTCTGATGCCCTTGCTGACTGCCTTTCTGGTAAAGTTATTGGCCATCTCGGCCCCTTTTATGACACTGTTACCCATGGCTAAAAACGTAGCTAAGGCTGCGGAAAAAACGCAACCACTTCCATGGGTATGTTCGGATTCTATCCGAGGTCCGCCAAAACGATAAATCTCCTTACCATTATATAATATATCTACACATTCCTTATTTAAATGGCCTCCGGTTATAATAACATTGGCAGGACCAAATTCCTTGATCCGCTTTGCTGCTGCTACCATCTCCTGTATATTGCTCACCTTCTTGCCACTCAAGACCCCAGCCTCATGCAAATTGGGAGCCACAACAGTTGCTAATGGCAGGAGTTTTTCCCTCATTATAGCAATAGCATCGGACTCCAGCAAAACCTTTCCGGTTGATGAAAGTATTACCGGATCTACCACGAGCAAGGATAATCCATATCTTTCGACCGTTCTCACCACAGCCTTGAGGATGCCTCCATTAAGGAGCATCCCGGTTTTTGTTGCATGGGGAGACATATCACTGATCACACTATCCATCTGGGCAACAACAAAATCGGGTGGAACCTTAAGAATGCCATCCACCCCCAGGGAATTCTGGGCCGTCAGAGAGGTTATTACAGTTAAGGGACAGGCCCCAAGAGCAAATATGGTTTTGATATCTGCCTGAATCCCTGCCCCTCCACCGCTATCTGAACCTGCTATTGTCAATA
The DNA here is from genome assembly GCA_964569645.1 of uncultured Desulfobacteraceae bacterium. Taxonomy (GTDB): domain Bacteria; phylum Desulfobacterota; class DSM-4660; order Desulfatiglandales; family B25-G16; genus JABXJZ01. The sequence goes on from CAZMUW010000106.1 coordinate 5,463, forward strand.
CCTTTATCATCTATAACATAAAAAGCAGTAATGTCCGCTGCCTGTTGTTAATAGTCATCAATCCGCTTGCAGTGGAAAAATAATCGGACGTCTCGGAAATTCTACAACTTATTGAAATTAGGTGAATTTTTTGAGGCTTGATGTTTATGCCTCGTACATGGAATAATGGAATGTTGGAAT
>CAZMUW010000107.1:0-5620 GCA_964569645.1 uncultured Desulfobacteraceae bacterium
TCGCAGATACACGCAGATATTAATAATGTCTATATTCTTAATCCAAAAAATCTGCCTTCATCTGCGTCCAAAATGGGATTTCCTATACTATAAATTTAGCTCACTTAAATAGTGGTTGAGTAGTCAAATGGTTGAGTGGTTGAGTAGTAAACGATTTAACAACTCAACGACTCAACTAATCTACTTTAGTTTCATATATACCTGTTTGCATACTGCCTGACCGGATGGCCATCCAGTACATGGAATTGTCTCATTTTTTTGAGGGTGATAGGCGAAAACATGCCTATGGGGAGATAGATTATCTTTTTCCCCATCCCGGAGGCAAATGATCTACAGAGGGAAGATGGGGGAGAGGAAGCCACATAAACAACATGCCTTTCAAGGGAATAATCAAGGGCGGTAAGGAGAAGCCTCTCTGGCTTGTTCCTTGCAAAATCAAAGAATGAATCCTTCCAGATGTCATACACCCTAAGGGGAGGGAAGGTAAGCATGAATCCGCCATACTGACACCTGGATATCCCAGGCCCAATCACCACCTCACCCGCCGGTGTACTGTAAAAGGCCATATCTGATTCCTGGTTGTGCTCACCCAACCATGTAACCCGCCAGGGGAAACCCTCTCTACCTTCTGCATCAGGGAGATCCGGGTCAAAAATAAACACCACAGATCCCACCCTTCCCTTTAGGGGTATATTCTCGCGTACATATATCTTTGCCTCTTTCCAATTCCTTAGTGTCTCCCTGATATCAATCCCGTCCATCATCGAGCTAACAAAGGGAACAACCCTGCTATTTTCCTCTGACTTCTCTTTTAGGGCCCTTTTTTTAAGATAATCCCCGAATCCCTCGATTACGATATCCTCTGGCTGGTATGAGCAGATGGAATAACCTTTGAAGGCCTTTTTCCACTCTCCAGGGAACCTTTCTTTTTGCCTCCTCTTTATAGGTACAGGCACCAGCCTTCGGCGTAAGGCCCTGAAATGCCTATGAAATCTAATTCTTTTCTGATCAATGAAAATGTCCTTACCCCTTAGGCGAAGGACCGGCAATCCAGGGGAGTCTGTCTGCCAGGGATACTCTGTTGCCACATCCCAGACCTCGTATGCAAAGTTATCATCCACTGCCCCTCTTGAAGCTACCAGGATCTGGTATAAATCTGGCGTTAAAAAACCACTCAAGAGGGCATAATTTAAAACAAATCTGTTAAAAATCCTTAGCTGGCTTACAGTCACCTCTTCTTTGTTTTTCTTCAGATGATTTTTACGTGCTATATCTATCAGCTGATCAATGGCCTTCAATCTATCTGGTTCAGCCACGGTAGAATCACCCTTAAATCTCTCATAGAGAGCAGCAAGAAATGGGATCTCTGTCATGATTTCCCTGCTCGATTCCCTGTGCAAATGGGCCAGCATAATACCATCTCTGCTCTTCCTGCCTATGACCTGTACCTGGGGCTTATTAAGATAGCTTAAGAGACCTGGGAGATGGGCGAGGCCACCTACAAAAAGGACCCTCTTACCCTCTCTATCCAATTGCTGAAGATGGTAGGCCATGCTCTTCTCCCTCAATTGATCCTGGGGGGTATTTAGACCTTCTGGGTAGGTCTTAAGATAGCTATGACAATAGCGCCAGTACCCTATCCTTTTTATCGAGTAGGGGTCTGGCATAGGTGTCCGGTCAAAAGGGTATCCCTCTGTATCCCTGTCTATGAAATGAATTGGAAGGTTGTGCGAAAGGGCCAGTCGAGCTGCCTCCACCTGTCCATCGGCTGGCTCCAAGGGCAGGTAGATAAAGGTGTGATCATCTTCCTCATAATAAACAACGGAAAGTAGCGGTAGCCTTTTAATACCTTCTACTATCTTCTCTCCGATGGTGGGAGGATATTCAATCGCCACGATCTCTGGCTCAAAGGAGGCAAACTGGCGTCTGACCTCAAGGGCAAATTCAAGCCTGTTGTGGACAATGGGAACAAGTCTTACACTTTCCCATTCAAATAGTTCTTTTGTCTCCATGGATTTCAATAATAGTAGCGAAATATGCGGCGGCGCCTTCATCCAGAATCATAGAGGCCGCTTCTTTAAGTGCTCCTGTAATCCTTTCCTTTGCCATCCCTTTAGCTCCTTCAGAGATATCGGTACTCATTCTTTTCAAGGCGTATCTGGCAATATTAATTCCATCCCTGACCGTATATCTCTCCTGCGCTTCATGGGCTACCTGAAGAAAATCAACTACATAGTCCAGAATCTGATCATCGGCAAAGGGAAGATTGGCAGACAGGATCAATCTCTCTTCCTCCCTTTCAGGAAAATCAATAAAAATCTTAGGCTGCAGCCTTGAATCTATATATTCTGGAAGATCAAAGGTGCTGGCGTCATCGTTCATGGTGGTAGAGAGCCGAAAATCAGGGTGGGCTTTAATCTTTATACCGGCTACAATTGACTCTACATAACGCCGGTTGTCCATCAGGGGTGCCAGGGATGCCCAGCTCTTCTCACTCATCCTGTTTCCCTCATCAATAATCGCTACCCCTCCCTTGATCATGGCAGTAACAATTGAGCTGGCCATATATTTTATCCTTCCCTGGTCGCTAATAACCGGGGTGACAACCAGATCCTCTGGCCTCGTATCTATGGTGGCCTGAAAGAGATAGACAGGCCGATTTAGCCGTTTGCCTGCATAATAGGCAAGGGTAGTTTTTCCCACCCCAGGCTTTCCTATCAGGCGTGGGTTTAAGGGGAAATCACCAGAACCCATTACCAACCATGCTGCCATGATCTGGGTTACTAATTCCTCCTGGCCAACCCAATCCATTGCCAACTCATCTGGCTGACTGAGATGTAAGGTTATGCCCTCAATAGTTACAGTCTCCATGATTAACCTATCCCTCCCACTTTAAAAAACAAATTTTTTTCCAAGAAAGATATTACATGCTGGAACCTTTCTGGCTTTGGTTATGAAAATGTTTCCTTAATAGCCTTGATCTTCCGATGCGACCTTTTAAAAAACGAGGCCTTCCCTGGCCACAAGATAAATCTCTTCTGTCTTTCCGTAACCTCTCAAATCTTTTTATCTCACCATATTTTCCATATCTTCCACTCATACTCAATATTATGAGATCTCCTACACTGAATGTCAACTATCAGTATGCGGGACGGAGCGTAGTGAAGATAGGTTATTTTAAGAAATTTTTTAAAAAGATATAAAAAAAATAAAAAAAAAGTTACTCAAAAAAACTATTCTCTCCCCTTTCCAAATAAAATAAGCTCTTTTTATTCCGGCTTACCTTTTTCCAGTATAATTATCTAAGGATAAGCAAAATTCTTGCCCATTATGTAAGTCATTTATCCTTCTCTTTAAAAAAGGAAAAATGTAATGGAAAAAAGCGCCAGGGTTTAAAAAAGAATGTTTTTTGAAGTAAATCAAAGTTTGACAATGTGGATAAAATTGCCCGTGTTGTCAAATAAAAACAAAAGTGGCTGAATTCAATGACAATTCTTTATGATATTTATTCTCCATGTCCAATAAGAACTTTAAAAGACTCCATGGTATTGTTACCATTAAATCAATATATTACTTATGTTGAAAACCTAAAGCAGAGCTAAGATAATTTTTCATATAATCGCCTTTGACAGCCATGTCTATTTTATTTAGATAGTTGAAGACTTTTAAAATATAAATAAAAATATAAATAGCTGCATAAATTGAGGGTAAGATATGGAGACCGTTTGGAATCATGTGAAAGAGCTCCTCAAAGAAGTAATGGATGAAAAGAGCTACTATCTATGGGTAAAACCATTAAAATTTCTCGATTCAGGTGAGGGTGCAATTTGTCTTGGATGTCCTAACAAGTTCTCTCGAAACTGGGTGCAGGAAAATTATTCTTCCCTCTTTCATAGGCAACTTTCTAAAGCTGGCCTTAATGACCATAAATTAATTCTCAAGGTTTTACCAAATAGAGAATTAAATAAGCACATGCCTGGTGGAGGGAACGGTAATGGAAAACAATTAACCATTCCAAATATACCAAAAAAAAATAGGGCGGGTGAGAAATATCTAAATGCACGGTTTACCTTTGATAAATTTGTAGTCGGGGAGTGCAATGAATTTGCATACTTAGTTTCCAAGGCACTGGCCGATGACTCTCATTGCCCTTCCAGGTCCCTCTTTCTGCTGGCCAAAACAGGTTTGGGGAAAAGCCATTTAATCCAGGCTATTGGTAACTCAATTCTAAGGAAAAAACCTACGGCAAAAGTCCTTTATATCACTACAGAAGATTTTACCAACGAGATGGTATTTGCATTAAAGAATAATCTTATCGACCAATTTAAAAATAAATACCGCAAGGTGTGTGATATACTTCTTTTGGAAGAACTACATTTCCTCAGTGGTAAGGAAAAAACCCAGATTGAGCTCGGCTACACACTCGATTCTTTATTTAATGATGAAAAAAAGGTTATATTTACCAGCCCACTCATGCTGGAAGAAATCCCAAATATGAAAAAGATGCTTATCTCCAGGCTTACCTCTGGTGTCATAACAAGCATTGAGAGGCCCGGGTTTCATACCCGGCTCGAGATCTTAAAACAAAAGGCTCGTGAGCGAAAAATTTCCCTTCCAGAAAATGTAGCCTGCTTCCTGGCTGAAAATGCAACCCAGGATATACGACAGCTTGAAGGGATTCTTGCCTCCCTTGGGGCCATCTCCTTCTACCTAAAAAAGGAAATAAACATGGATTTGGCAAAGGAGACGGTGAAACAATTAATACCTGCCAAACATCTTGCAACAGTCGAGGATATCCAGAAAATAGTTTGCAAATATTTAAAGATTGATATGGAGGCGCTTAAATCAAGAAGCAGAAAAAAGATTATTTCCTATCCAAGATGCATAGCCATATATCTATGCCGCAGATACACAGATAAATCACTGGAATCTATTGGTCATTCCTTCAATCGAAACCATTCGACAATCTTGTATGATTACGAAAAAATTAAAAAGAAAATAAAGATTGAGGAAAACATCAGAAGGGAGGTAGAATTCCTCTGTCGACAGATCGAAGATAGGATTGTATGATAAAAAAATCTGCCCGCGTATGTCTCTTATCCTTCCTTTCCCTTCTCACCTTGTGCCTAATCTTCCTATCGGTTATATCCATTTCCACTGGCTTGACCAATGCACACAGACTTGGCTTTTGGACGCCCATATTGTGTGGGCTGTTGATGTTTTGCCTAACTATATTTCTGATAAGATTAATAGTACATATCTTTAAACAAATTAAGACTAAAGATAGATATCCACATATCTAAGCTTGCTCATTGCTAGGGAAGCTTTGACTCAACCCGACAAGGTGTGAAGGCCATAATCCCTTCTGGGGCAAGTGGTCAATTTAAAAACCCTAGCCCAGACCGAGTTGCGATGCTTCAGTTACACACCTTGCGCTTCCGAAATGTTACAGCGACAACAACCTATTACAATCATGTCGACCAGGGCGGGCTTGACACAAATGTTAAGATCTTAGCTTATATAGACATCTATTAAACCACTACCTGCTAAAGCAGGTAGATTTTAGCTACGCCCGCCCTGGTGCGACATGCATGGAATAAGTCGCTATTGCTATAATGTT
>CAZMUW010000108.1:0-5617 GCA_964569645.1 uncultured Desulfobacteraceae bacterium
CTATCCTATTGAATTACTATAAGCAGAAACCATGCCAAAAATGGTGTAAAGGGGTTTTTATTATGGAATCCGGATGTTGAAAGTATGGATCAATTTGATGTGGAGTTTGCCAGCGCATCAAGTTTTTGACGCTTAATGAGGTAACTTCGAGCATCACTAAGCATTTTCTATGCTCGGTGTGCCAGGCGGACTTAACGAAGCAGAGCTAAGTTTATATGATTGGAAAGAGCGTCTCTGTAAGAGTGAGAACAGATTGACAAGCTATAATATTTTTGTTACTTTATAGCTACAAAGTAGCCATATTTAGAAACTTTATTAATAGCATAGACAGCATAAAGGAGATAAAGCCGATGAATGAACAGAATAGTAACATCCTGTCTACGGTTGAAAGATATTATCAGGACTATGGGCTCAGGGCACGAGAACTAAAAGATCAGGGTAAAAAGGTAATTACCTATCTATGTTCCCTTGTCCCGGTAGAGATTATAACAGCAGCAGGATTTGTACCGTTAAGGATAAGGGGGGATGTCCATGAACCGATAACCAAGGGAGATACGCAGTTGGAGACCATAGCATGCCCCTTTGTGCGAAGCTGCTTTGATATCGCACTCAAAGGAAAGTATGATTTTTGTGATGGCCTGGTTATTCCCCATGCCTGCGATAGTATTACCAGAACCTATAGTGTCTGGAGGTATTCGCTGGAATTGCCTTATTCTCATTTTATTAATCTTCCCCATACAGTCAGTGGGCCATCGATGGAATTTTTTAAGGCAGAGCTAACCACATTCAGAAAAAGCCTCGGAAGGTTTGCTAAAAAAGAGATTTCGGATGATGCCCTCGTTGAGGCCATTTATTTATATAATGAAAACAGGAGTAAGGCAAAAGCCCTTTATGAATTAAGGAAGTCAAACCCACCTCTTGTCTCAGGGACAGAAATAACAAAAATATTGACAGTCGGGATGAGTCTGCCTGTTATGGAGTCGAATGAATTATTTGATGATGTTTTAGAGGAACTCAGGCAGAGAAAAGAAGCTCCTTTGCAAAAGGCACCTCGAATAATGGTTGCAGGTGCCTCAGTTGATAATATTGACTTTATAAGCCTTATTGAGGATAGTGGAGCCAATGTGGTTATCGATAGCCTTTGTATCGGGAGCAGGGATTACTGGCCTCATGCAGACATTGGGGGTGATCCTTTGGATGCAATCGCTCATCGGTATCTGGATAAGGTAAATTGTCCCAGGACCTACAGGGAAAAAGTCGGGGAAACCCATGAGGAAGACGCGAGGTCAAGATTTGGTGATATTGGTTCCTTGATTGAGGAATTTAAGGTTGATGGTGTTATCCTCTATATCTATAAATATTGTGATCCATTTGGTTTTGAGGTTCCTGCAAGGAAGGCATACCTTGATTCTCTAAAAATCCCAGTTCTTTATTTAGAGGACGAATACTCAGCAGGTACTATTAGCCGATCGAGAACAAGGATCCAGGCATTTCTTGAGATGATCGGATAACAGAGTTTGTTGGGTTTTTTGTGTTAAAACACTATGAACACAATGAACACAACAAACACCAGTAAGGAGGTTTAAATGGCTGGGGAACAAGAAAAGGATAAGAAAAAGAGAACAACTGCAACCGAGGCTGCCAGTAAGATTGGTGCCATGGTAAAGGCGACTATCATTGGCGCTATAAGGGCGCGGGAAGAAGGAAGGCCCATTGCCTATACCTTTATCTGTTGTAGTTATGATGAGATAATAAGGGCTATGGATATCATGCCGGTCTGGACCGAAAATTATGCCGGTATATGCGGGGCAAAGAGGGATGCGGAAAGATTCCTCGAAAGGGCAGAATCTTTAACCTTTTCACGCTCTCTCTGCACCTATGCCCTCTGTGGGCTCGGCTTTGACCAGTGGAGGGAAGAATTGGATTCTATGCCTCCAGATGCCCCATGGGGGGGCCAGGCAAAGCCTGATTTTATGCTATCCAGTGGCCAGATCCTGTGTGACCCGAGAAACAAGTGGTATCAGGCGGTACAGCAATATATGCCCGATGTTCCTATCTATAATGTGGGGCTGCCGTGGCCCCTCTATGAGGATGATATTGAACTTTCCGATGTTGAAGACTACTATATCAAGTATATTGTAGAGGAATTACGGGGACTGGTCAGATTCTTAGAAAGGCAAACAGGAAGGAAGATGGATTGGGATAGGTTGAGTGAGCTGGTTGATTTAGGCGAGAGAACCTGGAATCTGATCTGGGAGACATATGAGCTTAGAAGGGCTGTGCCTACACCAATGGGTACAGGAGATGCCATGAATACCATGGTGCCCATGGTCTTTATGATGGGCACCCAGGAAGGATATGACTTTTATTTGGAGTTAAATAAGGAGCTAAAGGATAAGATTGCCAGGAAGGAGGGTATTATCCCGGATGAGAAATATAGACTTCTCTGGGGCGGGGGATTACCCTCATGGTTTGCCCTGACCGATTTTAATTATTTTAACAGCAAAGGGGCGGTTTTTCCGGTTGAGACAACCTATCGCATGATCGAACCCATATACAGGCTGAACATACCTGAAACAAACGACCCTATTGAACGACTGGCCTGGAGATGGCTTAGATATTGGACATACTGGTATGACAGGGCCAAAAAGAGGCCTGGATCCGAGCCGGATGTGGAACGTTTAATACAGTATATTGAAGACTACCGGATTGATGGTATTGTCATGCATGAGGCATTTTCATGTAGAACCTGGCATCTTGGTCTGATCTGGCAGTTAAATCAATTGAAAAAGATATACAAGCCGATCCCTGTATTACTGTTAGGGCGGGATGGGAAGAAAAAAGAGGTAAAGACGGAGATCCCCTCCCTGATCCTGGAAAGTGATATAATAGACATAAGCTCCTATTCCGAGGTTGATGCAAGAAACAGGATAGATGCCTTTATAGAGACCCTGGAATCAATCAAAAAAAACCTGTAACTATTCAGCCACTAAGACACCAAGGCACAAACAATTGAAAATTGAAAATTGAAAATTGAAAATTGGAATTGGTGCCTTGGTGGCTACCTGAGCAGTTACGAAAAACAAGGATAATAGTCGGTAGGATAAGATTTCAGAATATTTTGCCGGAGGTCAAATCTTTCCCGCCTGAACCAATCTGGAAAAGTATTCAAAGGATCTATCGAAGGTTGCCTCTGCATCTTTGGGAAAACAACATGCTGGCAGCTCCTTTGATCTCAAATGATATGCTATGCACTCGCAGCAAGTACCTTTCCTTGAGCAAGGTTCATAGGTGCAGTTGCATTTCTCAAGATTCTCTTCTTTTTTACATTCCATAGTTGTATCTCCAATCTATATAAGATATTTATTGACATAATAGTTAAATCTGGTAATATTACAATCAATCCAAATTCTTTACTATTTATTAACCCTGATAAGATTATGAAAACTTTAACCCAATTTATTCTCTTTATATCTCTGCTTACGATTCAGCTCCCCTTTTTTAATCCTATCCAGGCACAGGCTATCCATCCAGTTTTTGAAAAATTGGCCAAGCGCTTACAGATGGATGGCATGGATGAAAAATATCTCCAGGATCTTTTTACTAGCCCGGGGCTTAAGTTGATGATCAAGGAAGTTGCTAAGAGCCTGGTCAGAAAGGAATCCACCCTTAACTATGCCCAGTTTCTGGAAAAGGACTCAGTGGACAGGGCTATCTCTTATCTCAAAACCCATAATAAAATCCTTAAAAAGATGGAAAGCCATTTCAGTATCTCCGCCCCTGTGGTAGTAGCAATACTTTCTGTAGAGACCGCATGCGGAAAGTATACGGGTTATTTGGAGACAGTTAACATCTTTGCAACACAAGCACTCTCCTTAGAACCAGAAATCTATCGACAGATTTTTGATCAAATCCCCTTGAAAGAGAAATTTAACCTGACTCCCCAAAAGATTAAAAAAAGGCTTAAGAAAAAGAGTGTCAGGGCTTACAGAGAACTAAAGGCCTTTCTCACCTATGTCAAGGGTCAGGATATAGATCCCTTTACTATAAAGGGCTCAACAGAGGGTGCCATTGGTCTACCACAGTTCCTTCCTTCAAATATCAAAAGATACGGATTTGATGGAAATGCTGATGGTAAGATCGATCTCTTTCAACATGAAGATGCCATCCCAAGTATCGCCTCTTACCTTAAGGCCCATAATTGGAGGGAGGATAATAATTACAGGAAGAAAAAAGAGACTATACTCCACTACAACCAAAGTGATTATTATGCTACCACCGTACTCAAGTTGGCTGAGAGGCTTACTTATTACTGGAATTAAGCCGTTATCTTTAAATCCGAAATTCGAATACCCGCCTGCCTTGCCTGAGCACTCCAATGACTGCAAGCGATCATCCGACGGGCCAATGCGACCCGGTTGCTCTTGCAAGACATAAGCTGACAGGTCCGGCTTGCATGAATTAGCTATATTTCAGGCAATTGTTATCTCCTTACTCAGATAGATATCCTGAATAGCATGAAATAGTTCTATTCCATCTTTAAGTGGCTTTTGAAAGGTCTTCCTTCCTGTTATTAGGCCCATCCCAGCCCCTCTTTTATTTATAATCGCGGTCAGTACCGCATCAGCAAGATCGTTTTCACCAGAAGGGCCTCCAGAATTTATCAGACCAACTCTCCCCATATAATTGTTAGCTACCTGATACCTTACAAGATCTATTGGTTGATCAGATGTTAATTCGGAATAAACCTTTTCATGGGTCTTACCAAAGCTCAATGCCTTAAAGCCACCATTATTTTCTGGTAGCTTTTGCTTTATAATATCAGCCTCAATAGTAGCGCCGAGGTAGTTTGCCTGACCAGTAAGATCAGCGCTTACATGATAGTCAATACCATCCTTTTTAAAGGCGTTATTTCTAAGGTAACACCACAGAACAGTAAACATCCCTAACTCATGGGCCATTTTAAATGCCTCACTTACCTCGGCAATCTGTCTCTTTGACTCCTGTGATCCAAAATATATGGTAGCCCCTGCACCTACAGCACCCATATCAAAGGCCTGTTCAATCCGGGCAAAGAAGATCTGGTCATAGTTATTTGGGTATGTCAGCAATTCATTATGATTGAACTTAACAATAAAGGGGATTTTATGGGCATATTTCCTGCTTACAGCACCGAGCACACCAAGGGTTGATGTAACTGCATTGCATCCTGCCTCAATGGCAAGCCTTACTATATTCTCAGGCTCAAAGTAATCCGGATTAGGCGCAAAGGAGGCACCGGCAGAGTGCTCTATCCCTTGATCAACCGGGAGTATGGAAAGATAGCCAGTATCCTTTAAGCGGCCATGGCTGAAAACGGATTGCAGATTCCTTAAGACATTATTTGGCCTGTCTGAGTCAATAAACACCTTATCAATGAAATCAGGAGAGGGGATTTTTAATCTCTCCTTATTGATTGTATTACATTTGTGGTTAAGTAGATATTCTGCCCTTTCCTTACCTAAAAGCTTATAAATCTTATCAACCATGGGTACCTCCTTGTTTAATGTTTGAATATTATAATACAGACATCGTCAAATGGTTGAGTAGTTGAGTAGGAACTTAGGGGCTTCGCCCC
>CAZMUW010000109.1:0-5576 GCA_964569645.1 uncultured Desulfobacteraceae bacterium
GTAATAACAACTAATTAACTACTCAACTACTCAACCATTTGACGATGTCTGTATTAATGTTATTTTTCGATTTTTAATGTTCTTCGATCCGATGCGAACGACTCGGCTAAGTGGCTGGCAAAGAAGCGCAGCGGATTTGCCAGCCACTTAGCCGATGGTTATCTGAAATTCATATCCAAACGTTATCTTCGGCCGTCATATCACCGCTAGCATCCCCCGTATTGACAGTACCTGCAGGCTCAACAAGCATTATCTTACATTCTTTATCGGCGAATGGTTTGTGTTCAACTCCTTTAGGCACAACAAACATTTCTCCTGCTTTTAAATCCATTTTTCCATCACGGAATTCGATGGACATTTCTCCATCAAGCGTGATGAAAACCTCATCTGTTTCAGCATGACTATGCCAAACAAAGTCCCCTTGAAATTTTACAAGCTTGAAATGATAATCATTCATTTGAGCAATGATTTTAGGTGACCAATGGTTAGAGAATTTAGCAAGTTTTTCTTGAAGGTTTATCGGTTTAAAATCCATTATAATTCTCCATATATTTTGCAGATAACGCTGGAAGTCAGCAGGTGGCGCGGTTTTTGCCTGTCTGCTGCACTGACTTGTTCGGCAAGCCAAGTTTAATTATGAGGCACGAAGTAAAGATTGCTCTACATCTTCAGATACGTTGATGTGAGCGAAATAAGAAGCTGGATAGATATAATCTTCCCCGCTCTCATCAATGACCCTTATATCGCCATCAGCGGCAACGTCTTCATCTGGAATTTCACGATATATTTTGTGTAACTCTAATGAGGCGCGATAATCCTCATTATTGATGCAAACTACAAATTTATGTAAGGTTTTTGCTGATATTTCCATAAGTTACTCCAAATAACGTTTACGCTTAATTTCCATTTTGCCGATCCCATGAGCCTCATACCAATGAATTTCGGCTAAACGAACCCTTCCGGAAGTGAGGCGGATGTGGGCAATACCTTTCAGTTTTTTCCAGTTTCCTGATCCATATGTTTTACGTAAGCGATGCAATTCACGGATTACAGATCCCTCTGCAATTGTTTCAATTTCCTGGATTTCGCTGATAATTTCAAAGCTCATCGATACATTCCACGAATTTTATTTTACCATACCCATATAATAATTTTAAAATATATGATGAACCGGCTGAGCTAACCGGCTGGCAAAAGAGCACAGCGATTTTGCCAGTCCGAGTTGAGCGAATTGTTATGTGGCATGTGCTGTTGACGCCTCATAAAGAGGCATCAATATCTCGAATAATGTTGAAATATCATCAGCAATTTTTTCACCTTTAATTAAAACTTCATCTTTATTGACTTTTTTGGCTATATGAAGATCAACCCGGCATTTTTTTGGTAATTCATCAAGGAGATTAGATAAAGAAAGTATTTCTTCACTATGTATTTCATTATTATGTATTTCCCATTTTTCGTTAAGTGACTTTATTGTTCCGCTAAAACTTTTTTCCTCTAGATCATAAATATCGAGATTATGTTCGCTTACAATTTCATTAAGCCAATACTCATTTTTTGCATCCTTTAACCACGAAATGAAAGTGTTCCAATCATTTTTTACATCAGTTGGATTATCTGACCGTTCAATGTAAAAGCCATAATAAAGATAATTTTCATCCACTTGAGCAAAGAATTTTGCTTTAAGCAAAATATCATCCCGTCCCCGATGCTTTACATATGCCCAGTGAATAGCAGGCATTCTATACACTGCCCGTGAATTGAGGTTAAATTTATCTGAGGATAATCGTTCTGTAACCGCTCCCCCTAAGCAACTACGACTTCGCCAATTTGTTTCAGTGACATTTTTCTTAAAATCACTTTCTTCAAATCCCTTAAATTGAGACCTGTATTTTGAGGTAGACTTCCTATTTTTACGTTTTGGCTTTTTTGGTTCATTTTGTATCTTTTCATTATCTCTTTCTTGTCTCTCTCTTTGCATTCTTTCAATTATTCTGCGCTGTAGATCTGTAGGGGTTGAAATCTGTTCTCCACTTTCCCACCGAATAATCATAGAATCACCATTAATCGAGATAACTTCATAAACTCCTTTCATATTCTCATACTTATGCCCGACTTCAAATTCGATCTTCTCACTCATCATTTTTCCTCATCATTTTTTTTTACATCTTATAAACATTCAATGGCCACATAACGTGTTGTGCAGCCGCAGGCTTTGCCTGTCGGCTGCACTAGCTTGTTAGACGAATTTTGCCATTTTTGCTGAGCTTTTTGATCAACCTGTAGCTGCCATTTCTGCTGGGTGAGTAGACAAATACTCCCGAACTTCCAATTGCATTCGGTCAATCTCTGCTAAAAAACCAGAAACTGCCGCATGGTAGTTCTCCGGAATTGTCTCCACTTTACGTAAGTAGGCTACCTGATCTTCAAAACATGCAATACGTTCTCGGGTTACTTTCAATTCTTGGTCATTTTTTATCATAGTGACTCCTCAATAATCTCAACAATGCCTCTTTTTCCACCGTCACGTTTGACCTGCCAATCTTCAATCGCTCTTTCCTCACCATCAAGGGCGGCCAGGCGTCTCATCCAAAACACGCTTGCTCCAAAACGGGATTGAGCCACTGCATGATTGGAAAAAAGTAGACGAGCCTCTCCGGTATGTTCGGACAAATAGAAAGAATCTTCCATTAATATGAACACATCCAGATCGTTTGGTTTTTCCCTGGCAGTGATAAATGAACCAAAAACAACGAAACGTGACAAATGTCCAGTGGACAGCACTAGACGGTAGATTCGTTCCAATCGCGTGGCGATTACTTTTCTCTGAGGTGAGCCAGTGCCAAAGTGCCTCAACGTTTCGGAAAGTGTTGCACGATGGATGCCCGGAGGTAAATCTCCATTCTCATTGAAAGAGGGTAGCAGCATTAAGAGTTCCTCTTTACCCGAAAGCTAACAACAAGCAGTGTTTCATTTGGCAAAGCCAGTTATTTGCATAATCAGATTTTACCATAAAATGATCTTTTTACATCAGTATTTCCGATACAAAAAGTCTAATGACCGAACTCAGCCGCCGCCGTAGGCGGTCGGCTGCAGCGAGTTGTTAGGCAAGATGTTTTGCTCATACCTCCAATATACCCTCACTAAAGTCTATTTTTAATTTAAGCTCAACCAACGATTTTACTCCGAGTAACCCATCCACATAGCTTTTTGGCGGAAGGTCATGGACAACAGCCTCAACCCCTTCTATCCTCTTCCCCAAAACAACTATAGACTTCAAGGTGACCAAAGGAGCCTTTTCCACTCCACTGGCAGTAATTATTTCTATTCTCTCTTTGGATAGCTCTGGTTCTAACCCTAAAGTTTCAGCAGTTTTCCATGGAATCATGGTATAGGTTGCCCCTGTATCAAGAGCCATCCTTATCTTTTGCTTGGAGTTACCTTTACCCTCCAATAAGATAGTTAGCATAATTACTGGTGCTTTGGTGTTAAATCTAAATTTTGACATAGAATGCAACCGCATATCCTTCTTTGGGGATCTTTCCTGTATAGAAATGGTAGGAGTATTTACCTTTAACCTTTTTCATTGCGTCATAGGTGTCATCTCTATTTTTGGAATGGGCGATTACCTTTAGCTCTGTAGGCTCCCCTGACTCATCCTCTTTCAATACTTCGGCTAACACCCATTCATCTCTGTATTTTTCTTCTACCTCTTTCAATTTCATCTCTACATCCTCCTTTTTCGATTGCCTAACCCATAAACTTCGCAGTTAGCGAAAATTATGGCGTAATATATCGAAAATATTGTAGAAGCATAAGGAAGCCAAATCAAGACAAAAATTTATTAAGAAAGGAGGTTTCCTTATGCTTGAGCAACACATTAATGGTTTTATCGAATATTGTAAAGTCTCTGGGTTTAGAGTTAAATCTATCGAGTCTTTATCAACAAGACTCAATAATTTCAATAACTTTATCCAAGAGAACCACCTAGAATCCATCCAAGAAATCACATACAGTTTTTTTAGGCGACGCTCGTGCAGAGATAGCATAATTTTTCAAAGATACTTCTTCTCCGGAGGGGGCTTCCCGGTTGAAGCCAGGCGTATCACACATGAATTGGTAACTCCAAGATACCGCGCTACTTCAGCCCCTGAATATCCCAATTCCCTTAGCGCTAACCAGGATAACACCTGCCGTGTTTCTACCGCTTGCCGCCTTCTACTCCCCGATCGAAGCTCACCTTGAGATATATCGTGAACCCTACTCACCTTTTGGGCCAACTTTGACAAGTCCATACGCTCGGAGATAAGCCTCAGGTTCTCTTTGGTAAGGTCTTCGCTCTCAGAGAGAGCCTGTTCAACGAAATCTCCATCCCCTAATATTCTTTGATCAGAGGCTTCTTTCTCACCCCGCCTCCTTAAGGCTAAAACCTCAAACCAACCACCTAAACTTCTTATAAGGCCACCGCCTACCAGTTCAAATAAGGAAAAATCTCGATTCCATGTGAAGCCTACAGCCTGCTCACCTGCAGCGGGTACTATAAAAGACGGGTGTTTACTGGTAGATATTTAGATAAAGCAAGGAATAACAAAAGTGCCCCTGGCTTCCAGCTGCCAGTGTGCAGCAGGTGGTTATGCGCAGACTAATCTTTTGGAATATAAAATAGCCTTATTTACCACAGCATTTTTTGTACTTATTCCCGCTTCCACATGGGCAGGGCTCATTGCGTCCAACTTTCTTTTCGGCTATCTTTGGTTTTGGTGGATTCAATAATATTTCTAAATCGGTAATATCCTCTGGTTTATCTGGTTCCAATCCAATTTTATATTTCCAACCGTTTTTTTCAAATATTGATGCTACTTCTTTCATTCTTTTTTTTGTTTGTACATTAACAACAGCGGGCTTCTTTTTAGTACCTAATTTTTCCATCTTTTTACCATTAAAAATTTTTTCCATCTTTTCACCATTAAAAATATTATAGGATTCATCTACGGCATAACAATTAAGTCGGCAGAATTTTTTCTGCATCTCACCGGAGAAATATGCATCTAATATTAGATGCTACCACCTACTATTCGCTCTTCAAGGCCCAGCTCCTGCATACGGTCATAGCGCATTTCCCACACCCGTCTCTTTCTATTCCACCTCCCTCCAGTACTTTTTGCCTTAGACTGTGATTCCATCTCTTCAAAACCAACAAGTATCCCCACGATCGTATCCTTCCTGATAAGACGAGGCCTTGGCTCCCAATCAATTTCTTCGACAATTAATTCTATTGTCTTAAACCGTTTCTTTTTTTCCTCATCATATCGATATCTAACACAGATAAGCCGATCGCCATACTGAGCAAGGAGTTTCTTGGTCCCTCTCTGGCCAGGCTTTAACTTTAATGCAATTCTCATAGGTCTCGACATGAAAAGCTTTTATATGCTCCAGGGTAAATCCCGGTGGGCTAGAGTAACCATTACCTTATTTTTGAAAAGACTCCCATATTCAGAGTTTATCAAATGGTTAAATGGCCTATTACAGACTTCGTTAAGTAGAAAATAGTTGAGTGGTTGAGTGGTAAAGAAATG
>CAZMUW010000110.1:0-5503 GCA_964569645.1 uncultured Desulfobacteraceae bacterium
GCCTCAAAAAATCCACCTAATTTCAATAAGTTGTAGAATTTCCGAGACGTTTTAAATTAGCCTTCAACATTTCAATCAAGGAATTTCGCAAGAAATAAGTGAAAGTGAAAAAGAAAAGAGATAGAAGTACTCAAAAAGAGAGAGAAGATATAGATATAGATGCTCGATATGACCTCAGGCCCGTTCCGATAAAGAAAGACGGCTCCTTAGTTGCCTACGATCCTCTACAGATGTATTTATGGGAAATAAGGAGGTACAGCCTTCTTACCAAGGAGGAAGAGGTAGAGCTTGCTATTAGATACAGGGAAAAAAACGATCAGGAGGCCGCCCATAAGATTATTCTATCTAATCTAAGGTTAGTGGTAAAAATCGCAATGGATTTTCATAGGTATTGGATGAAAAACCTTATGGATTTGATCCAGGAGGGAAATGTTGGGTTAATGCAGGCGGTAAAGAAATTTGATCCATACAGGGGTATTAAGTTTTCTTATTATGCCTCATTTTGGATAAAGGCCTATATCCTTAAGTTTATCATGGAGAATTGGAAGTTGGTCAAGATTGGGACTACCCAGGCCCAAAGAAAGCTTTTCTTCAATCTTGCAAAGGAGAAAGAGAGGTTGCTATCTTTGGGTTACGATCCTGAGCCCAAACTCCTTGCCGAACGTTTAGACGTAAGAAAGGATGAGATTATAGAAATGGGGCAGCGATTAGGTGGATGGGAGGTTTCCATTGATGCCCCGGTTAAGGAAGATGCTAAGCAAGATTATAGCTCTTTTCTGCCCTCTGGAGAAATAGCTGTAGATAAACAGATATCTATGAGGGAAAGAAAGGAGTTGCTCCGGGAAAAACTTGAAGAATACAAGATGACCCTTTCTAAAAAACACAGGGATATATTTGACAACAGAATATTGGCTGAACATCCCTTGACCCTTCAGGAACTGGGAGATAGATATAACATATCCAGGGAAAGAGTTCGACAGATTCAGGCGAAGATCCTTAAAAAGGCCAAAGAATGGTTGATGGCAAAGATACCCAATTTTGAAGAAAATTTCTCCGATCTCTTAAATGAATAAAGAATCTAAAAAGATATCTATCTGGTCTTTGTTTTTTCTCATTGCACTTCCCCTATCCTGCGTGGGCGTAGAAAATAAAATCCCCTCAAAACAAGACCCTATTCTACCCGGAGAGATTAACAGTAAGAGAGATCCTCTCCAGTATGCCTATCAAAATTATGCCTTTGCCTGTATAGCTATATCAAATGGCAGCTATAAAGAGGCGGAAATCTATCTAAAAGAGGTCCTTAAGGATGACAAAGATTCGCCCTATCTACTCATGAAATTATCTCAAGTATTGGTTGAAAATGATAAGATGGAAGATGCCTTACTTTTTGCCAAAAAGACAATTGCCTTAGCGCCTGATGATCTTGAGGCGCGGGAGTTCCTGGCAGAAATTTACACTCAGCTAAAGAAATTCGACCTGGCTATATCCCAGTACAGGGCGATCCTTAAAGAGGATCAGGGAAACAGACAAGTAAGGCTTCATCTGGTAACACTTCTTATCAGATTGAAAAAATATGATCTTGCCTTAGATGAGCTATCGATTCTAATAAAGAATGAGCCTGAGCTGATAATAGCTCATTATTATAAAGGAAGGATAAATATGGAGCTTAAGGGATATAGAAGAGCAGAGGAGGCATTCCTAAGGGTCATTGAGATAAATTCAAGTTTCCTTCCAGCCCTTTTCGATTTGGCAGTCTTGTATAATAAGACAGATAAAGCTGATACGGCAATAGAGACCTATAAAAAAATATTGCTACTCTATCCAACCAATACAATAGCCATGGAAAGACTGATTGCCCTTTACTACAAGACTGGTCAAGAGGAATTGGCAGAAGATAAAATAGGGGAGATAAAGAAGATATTTACTCCTGGGGATTTAAAAAGAAAAAGACTGGGTCTGATATACCTCAGGTATGGAAAATTGAATGAGTCCATCTCAGAGCTTACATCAATAGTATCTGCGTGGCCAGATGATCAGGAGGCTAGATATTACCTGGGAGCAGCCCTGGAAGAGAATGGAGATTTAGATGAGGCCTATAAAAACTTTGATCTCCTTAATTCCAATAGCAGTTATTTCATAAATGCCAGGATGCATATGGCCTATATCCTGGAAAAGCAAGAAAGGCTTGATAAGGCCATAAATCTCCTTAGAGAGACCATCAATCATAAGAAGGATAACCCTCAACTATATTTGATCTTGGCCTCACTTTATGAAAATAAAAAGGAATACCTTAGTGCTATAGATATCTTGAAGGAAGGACTAAAAAACAATGAGAGAAATACTGACCTTCTATACAGGCTGGGCATTGTATTGGATAAATTAAAAAGAAATGAAGAATGCATCGAAAAAATGGAGATGATAATAAAGATAGATCCTAAGCATGCCGATGCCCTTAACTACATTGGCTATACCTATGCTGATAAGGGTATTTACCTTGATAGGGCATTGGAGTTGATTGAAAGGGCTATGAAGCACAAACCCAATAGCGGTTATATAATTGATAGCCTGGGATGGGTTTATTTTCGAAAAGGGCAATATGATAAGGCCTTAGAAGAGTTGAAGAGGGCTGTTGAATTGACCCCTGAAGATCCTACCATTAATGAACATCTGGGCGATGTATATTTCAAGAAAAAAGACTATGGGGAGGCCTTGAAGAATTACAAAAGGGCACTTTCTTTAGAGAATGCGGATCATGAGAGATTGAAGGGAAAGATCAAGGATGTTATGGAGTTTCTGAAAGGTAATGTGCCTTGATGCCTTATAAAAGATGGAGCAACCTTTTATCATATCTGGCTATTTCTGTCTTAACCCTGCTTTTAGGATGTGCACAATTTTTACCTTTTCAATTGAGGAAGCCTTTCTCCCAGGAGGATACCGCCCATCTTATCTCCCATCTAAGAGAACAAGGGGAAAAGATAGTTAGCTTTCAAGGAGTTGGAAGATTAAGATTCAAAGAAGGGGAAGAGGAATCGGAATCGAATCTGTTTGCCGTTGGTTGCAAGCCTTTCAAGGTCAGGCTCGAAATTACTCACCCCTGGGGAAGACCCCTTTCTCACATCGTAGTAGATGAAGAAAATATTTCAATATTATCCCTCACTGACAACAAGTTTTTCAGGGGCCCATCAAGCCATTTAAATACAAAGAGGTTTTTCCTGTTTGGGCTTGATCCGGATTCAATCTGGAAGATACTTTCCGGTAGGATACCAATACTGCCTCATACCAGGGCAGTTAGTTTGAAGCCAAATAAAATCACCCTTTATGACAGGCAGGGTGAGGTTGTAGAAATAATCTCTTTTTTTCCTGGTCCGCTTCTACCAAGGTCTGTCTATTTTCCAAAGAAAGGGATTACTATAATGTTATCTAAATATAAGGAAGGGGATCTGGGGCCTTACCCTTTAAAGATAAAAATAGTAAAGGGAGATGGAGATCAAATAGTTGAGATAAGATACAAGAATTTATATATAAACAGAGCAATCCCGGAAGAGATTTTCCAATTGAATCCACCACCGGATTTTGAGATCATTAAGCTGAACTATCACGGAAAATAAGCGATCAGTCCGCCTATCGCAGGCGGACCACAGGCATACCATCAGCAAGTACTAAAATGTAATAGTTCAGCACCCCCTCCCCCTAACCCCCTCCTCTCCGAGGCGTAGGCTCTACCCTCCGGCCTGTAAGCCCTACGGGCTGGAAGCGGAGCCGGAGGCCAGGGCAGGCCAATACCCCAATTGGGGCGAAGCCCCTAAGCTCGAACATATATTGGTTGTAAAATTCCCTGGGAATGTGTATAACCTCCGGTCATGAAAATTTCCCTCCTATTGCTATTCTGGGGACTCTGGTTTCTCAATTTTTCCACCCGGACTGTTATCTCTCCGCTTCTGCCCATTATCGAAGATGAGCTCGCCATCAGTCATGCCCTGGCCGGCAGCATCTTTTCCTTCCTATCCGTGGGCTATACCATTACATTGCTCCTGTCCGGATTGCTATCCCGCCGTATTGGCTACAAATGGTCCATCGTATTGGGTTTCGCGATTTTGATGACAGCCGTATTTTGCTTGAAATATGCTACAACTTACCCTTCTTTTGCTGCTGTCTCACTTTTCATCGGGCTCGGAGCGGGCATATACTTGCCAAGTGCCATACCCATCCTAACAGCAACCTTTGGGAGTGACAACTGGGGGAAGGTCATTGCCTTCCATGAAACGGCTCCTTCTTTTAGCATACTGTTCATTCCAATCCTGACAGCCGTTGCCCTCCGCTTTTTTCATTGGAGCGACCTTTTCGTCATTCTTAGTATGGCCTGTTTGATTGTCCTGATCTCTTTCTGGGTGTCTTCTCCGGACACACGTCCACAGAAGGAGAAAAGAGCCCGGTTCTCGCGCATATTGGGCCGCAGAGATTTTTGGATCATGGCAATGCTCTGGATTTTTGCCTCATCAAACAGCCTCGGCCTCTACAATGTTATCCCCTTATTTCTCGTCAAAGAGAAGGGAATGTACCTGGAAATGGCTAACACCATCTTTGGTTTTTCTCGAGTCGGGGGTTTTCTTGTCGTTATTTTAGCCGGGTTTCTCGTGGATCGATATGGGGCCAAAAAAATTCTGTTCCTTATGTTGTTGGCTACAGGACTTTCAACGATGGGCCTGGCTTTAGCTCAGACCGTCCCACTTCTGGTGGCAATGCTCATCCTTCAGGCAACCGTTTGTGTCGGGTTCTTCCCGGTTGCCTTAGTGGCCATCTCCAAACTCACGAACCTCAATGAACGAAGCACCTTTACCGGAACAAGCGTAGCATTCGGGGTGGTCGTTGGACTTGGGGTTACCCCCTTCGTCCTGGGTGCGGTGGCTGACGCCTGGAGTTTCCAGACTGGTTTTCTTGTCCTGGGAGTTCTTACGACACTGTCCTCCATGTTACTGAGAGATCTTGGAGAGATCTAGCAAAGCTTTGCCTCAAACCGACTTCTCCTTTGATATTATGGCAGGGCATGCTGCAGGTGCCAGGACTGTTTTGATTGTCCACGATACTATCTCTACCATGCCTCCTCACCCTGAACCGGATTATCACATAAATCATCTTAAAGAATTGATATCAATTGTCTCCTCAAATCTTCACCTAAACTGATGGCCCAAGCTTTCGCCCGTTCACCCCCACCCTAACCCTCCCCCGTCAAGGGCTGAGCCGTGCACACACTTGACACAGGGGGAATGTAAGTATTGGGTTTTAATGAAACTTTTTTAAACCGCAGAATATCGAACAAGGAATGTCGAATGTCGAAGTGAACACTTCATAATTCTGCGGTTCCTTGTTCGACCTGCCCGCAATGCCTTTGCATTGTTCATATATAATACCATGAAGTGATGGTAGGACGACATTTATCACCTTAACACTAATTGCAATGCATGGCAGGCGGGTATTCGATATTCAAATACCTCCCGAATACTAT